>JBJFEV010000102.1:0-6367 GCA_051891155.1 Bacilli bacterium | reverse complement strand
CCCGTGACTGGACTTTCACCAGTAAGATTAATGCCATGCCCGGCACACAAATAAAGACCGTCCTTATAAAAGGACGATCTAATAATCGTGTTACCACCTTTTTTTATAAGTTCCTCACAGAACTTACCTTAGCGAGTTAAATTAACTCTATACGTTAACGAGTATAAACCGTCTTATCCTACTTACTTCAAATAAGAAGCTCCAAGATGTATTCATAAACTTTTATTAAATGTTTTTCATCAGCCAACATCTTTCTAAATAATAATAAGTCTACTACTATTCTTTTCATCGCTTAGCTAGTAAAAGTATATTTATTTAAATTTAAATAGTCAATAATTTTATTACCAGAGTTTCATTTGATAACCAACATATCTCCAATAACGATATTCAGTATGAGATGATTCAAACGCTAAATCTTTAGGGTCAGTGGATGTATAGCAACATACGCTAGTGGAAGGGAAAGAACTAAGTGGGAAGGCATTAGCAAAGTTATTAGATCCCGCTTCACCTAACCATCTTCTCAATACCCCTTCAAAATATAATTTTTCAAGGTTAGGAACATAATTTTCAGTTCCATGAATAAATGATGTAGTAGAAACATATTCTATCGCTTTACCAAAAAATAATTCCCATAAATTAGTGCATCCTTTAAATACATCATCTCCATCAATTCTTTTGAATTTACGAGATAAAGATAAGCATTCTAATTTATCAGCACCTTCAAAAGGTTTATTATCTAATTTTTCAATTCCATCAGGTAGAATTAAATTTTTAATGCCACATCCTTTAAATGCTGAATTACCAAGAGAAGTCATTTCATCTGGTAAATTAATGTATTCCATCGAAGTATTACCTTCAAAGCTAAATCCACTTCCGTATTTCGTGGTAGATGATGCAGGAAGTCTTAATAATTTTAAATTAGCATTGGAAGAGAAACCGTTTGTTATTTCTTGGATAGTATCTGGAACAAAGATATATTCAATAGTCGAATTATTTCTTATTCCGTTTGCAATTCTTACTAACGTGTTAGGAAAAATGAATTTTTTAGTATTTTCAGGTAAATTTATATTATTATTAATTCCCGAACCTTCATCAGCATTATTATCCGCGACCATTTGTGACCAAGATTTAATCAACTTATTATTTTGATCATAAGCTCCTGCTTCTGTCAATCCATCTTTATATGCAATATTAGCTTTCTTATCTAAAGTAACATCATATCCTAAATATGTTTTATCATTAACTTCATATTGCACCATTGGGAATGTTGCAAAATATCCATATTTTTCAATAACTGTCATCGAATTAACTTGCCATATTTTTGGGAAAAGAACCTTTTCTTCTCCTTCATAAGAAGTAATATTACTTTGGCTAATACCTTTTATTTCATTGCTTTCAAAATCGTAGATAAAACGCAACGAACTTTGAGGAGTTAATGAATAATTTCTCTTGAGTAATAGTTCTAGCACTTCATCTAAATCAAAAGTATCATCACCCGTTGATATGTTATCACCGCTGAAATTGGTTTGAATCAAAATGGTATAAGCTTCTGCTTGCACGCGATCTTTTGATTCGTTTTGTTTCTTTATATAAATGGTTACCGAAGGAACCATGACCGCGAACAATATAGCAATAATTGCCATAACAACGATAAGTTCCACTAAAGTAAATCCTTTTTTATTTTTCATCTTATTCATAAATAAGGTCTTCCTTTCTTTGCTTTCCTATATATACACTTTATCACAATAAATAAAATATTTCATTAATACTTTTGAGTTAATTATGTCGTAAATATACATATTTATGTATACATAATAAAAAGAAGGCATTTTCCACCTTCTTCATATCCCTATTTCTTTTTGACAGCTTTAAATTCAATATATCCACGTTTGCCAATTGGTTCTAATTGGATACGAGGATTATCTTCATCATAAACATAGCCTATACTACTTACATCAAATTTTTCCATCGCTTGCCATAAATTTGTAATAGCTTGTTCATAGTCTTCTTCCTCAAATGGTTCGCCATTAAATTTTAAATAGGTCGCTTTAGGTAATGTGATAATTTCATATCCATCTGGTATATCTTTAAATGATGAAGGAACTTCCACTCCTTGCACATAACTTGATGTATTAGTTTTTATCAATTTTTGTGGTAAAAACAAACATAATGGTTCTTTATCTTTTTCTTTTATAGAATTAAATAATCCCCATACATCACATCCAACTTCATGGCAATAAGAGAAATAATCCTGTGCTTTTACTCCTCTTTTTATAGGCACCCTTCTTTCTTCAAATTCTACAATTGAAACAAAAACGTTACTAACATGGTCCATAATTTTTTTCTCCTTTTCTTCGTATTTTTTATAAGGGATGAAAAGATAAATAGGTTTAGGATTAAGTGAATATTCATATGGATTTATACCGAATTCTTTATGGAAGGCTCTTTGATATCCATCAACCGAACCATAACCATACTTATAAGCAATATCTACTATTTTTGTTTTATTTTCTTTTAATTCATTCGCTGACATCGAAAGTTTCAATCTTCTAATATAGTCAGAAGGAGTTAGGCCTAATACTTCCACAAAAAGGCGATATGAATACCATGGCGAATAAAAACTAACTTTTGCTAAATCGGATAAGGTAATCTTTTCATCGATGTGATTTTCAATATATTCTTGCATCGCTCTAATCCTATTTTCTTTACTCATTTTCTCACCTCTTACACTATTACTTTAAAGATAGCTGTTCTTTTCTTCTCGACTTTTTTTGCTATTATTCATAAAACGAAAAATAAAATATAAGTATATTTTATCATAAAAAAATGATTTTATTGAGAGAGTAGTACTTTTAATGTAAAATCTATTTATAAACAAGGAGAAACAATGTTTATGCAAGAAAAAAAGTGGTGGCATGATAAAGTAATCTATGAAATATATCCAAAGAGTTTTAAGGATGATAACAATGATGGCATTGGTGATATCAAAGGAATCATATCAAAATTAGACTATTTAAAAGATCTAGGTGTCGATATGATCTGGATCACTCCTTTCTTCTTATCTCCGATGATCGATAATGGATATGATGTGGAAGATTATACTAAAATTAATCCGTTATTTGGCACAATGGAAGATGTTGATTTACTTCTTGAAGAACTAAACAAACGCAATATGTACTTGATGATAGATATTGTTGCCAATCATACTTCTTCCCAACATCCTTGGTTTATCGAGTCTAGAAAAAGTAAAAACAATCCATATCGTGATTTCTATATTTGGAGAGAAAATCCTCCTTATGAGCGCACATCCTGCTTTGGTGATTCCGCTTGGACTTTAGATCCTATTACAAACGAATATTACTATCATGAATTCGCTAAAGAGCAACCTGACTTAAACTGGGAAAATCCTAAAGTCATGGATTCATTTACCTCATTCATTGAATTTTGGCTAAAAAAAGGTGTAAAAGGAATACGTTTTGACGTAATTCATTTTTTAGGAAAAGAAATCGATAAAGATATACATGGATATGGTCCAACTCTTCATCAAAAAGTGAAAGAACTAAACAAAAAATCATTTGGTAAATATGATATTGTTACAGTGGGAGAGGCATGGGGTGATTTACAAAACGCTATTGATTTTTCTTCAAAAGAAAATGAAGAATTAAATATGGTCTTCCAATTTGAACATACTTCATATACCAACGATAATTCTCGCCATGGAAAATGGACTCCTCGTCCTATTAATATGAAAGATATAAGAGATATCTTATTTAAATATCAAAGATGTTTAAATGATAAAGCTTGGAACACTCTTTTTGTGGAAAATCATGATTTAGGAAGAGCGATAAATAGATTTGGTGATTTAAATTATTATCGTGAATCTGGTACGATGATTCCAACTATGATGTATTTCCTAAAAGGTACTCCATACCTTTACCAAGGACAAGAAATAGGAATGATTAATATCCGTATGAACGATATTAGTGAATACGAAGATGTGGAAATTCATGGTAGCTTTCAAAATTTAGTTTTAGATAAACATCTTCTTACAAGGCATCAATTTATGGAAGCTTGCTATTTAGAAGGAAGAGATAATAATCGTACTCCTTTCCAATGGTCTTCTTCAAAAAATGCGGGATGGAACAAAGGTCATAAGCCTTGGCTAAAAATCAATGAAAACTATCATCATATCAACGCAAAAGACGAAGAAAAAGCTCCTTCATCAATATTGAATTACTACAAAAAAGTATTTGCTTTACGTAAAGATGAAAGATATGCATCCACTTTTGTATACGGAAGTTTTAAAGAGGCATATTTAGAAAATGAAAATGTCTTCTCTTTCACAAGAGAAGATGAAAATAACTTAATATTAGTAGTATGTAATATGCATTCCTATCCTACTGATATTTATCTAAATTCACAAGGAGAAATTCTTCTTCATAACTATGAAGAAAAAGAAATTCATGAGGGCAATAACACTCTTCTTCCTTATGAATCACTAGTAATTAAATTAAGATAAAAGAAAAAAGAATTATTACCTATATGAAAGAATTTGTAATTCATATAGAAATAATTCTTTTTTATTGGACACTAACTACATATTTTTTTAAGTTAACTTCTTCAATGTAGAATTAATAATAAATAATGTTTCATTATCTATTCAACATTTTCAACAGGAATACTACAAAAAAAGCTAGTAAAAACCTCACTAGCACTTAATATAAACCTCTTTAGATTTCGCCTTTTTGCGGATTAAAAAGAGGACTATTCACAAATGTGATTGCTAAACCTTTTTGATACAGTGTGCAAAATGGCCTATTTTTATTCACACCTCATTTTCATTAATAATCAACATCTATTATATAAAATTATATTTTACTCGCTTTTTTGCGATTCAAATATAAGTGTGTTTACAAATTTAAATTTCTTTAAGTATGTTTTCATTTAACAAGAAATCAAATATGTGAATCATTTTATAACCATCTTCTAATCTTATCAAAGGATTGTTATCCATTGTTATTACTATCTTTTTATATCCATCATCTAACCCTTTAAAAGCTGAAACTTCTCTTGCTTTGGTTTCTGAATTTTCAATTGATAAAGAAACCTGAATATAATATACATCATTATATGTTCTTGCAACAAAATCAATTTCAAGTGAATCATTTTTTCCAATATCAACAATATAATTTCTTCTAATTAGTTCTAAATATACTATATTCTCTAAAATATGAGTCATATCAACTTGTCTGAAATTTATTTTTTCATTTCTAAGTCCCATATCACATACATAATATTTATTTAATGTTTTTAAATACTCTTTTCCCTTTAAATCATATCTATATGCTTTATAAAATAAAAAGCCATCACAAATATATTTTAAATAATTTGATATAGTTTCATTGTCTAATGTTTTAAAATTATTTGATTTTAAAGTTTTTGTAATTTTATTAGGAGACACAATACTACCTATTTGTGAACACATTAATTCAAGTAATGAATTAAATAAAGATTCATTTTTGATTTTATTACGTTCAATAATATCTTTGAACCCTATTGTCTCATTTAACATTTTTAAATATTCTATTTTTTCGTAATCTTTATCTAATGTAGATACGTAAGGCATCCCACCATACATAATATAATCATTAAACGCTTTTTGTTTATCTCCACCAATATTTTCAAAATACTCTTTAAAAGATAATGGATATACTTTAATTTCTATACCTCTACCACGTAATTTTGTA
The DNA here is from genome assembly GCA_051891155.1 of Bacilli bacterium. Taxonomy (GTDB): domain Bacteria; phylum Bacillota_I; class Bacilli_A; order RFN20; family CAG-449; genus UBA3210. The sequence goes on along the minus strand of JBJFEV010000102.1, from coordinate 620 downwards.
TTAATGTCGCTTGATAAGAGTTTTGAATTAGATCCTGTTATATATAAGTCAGAATTAAAATCAGTTTTTATTCCATTAACAACATCTTCAAAGCCATCTACCATTTGTATTTCATCAATAAAAATATAATACTTTCTCTTATCTTTAATTTGATTTTCAACGTAATTATATAAATTATTAGCATCTCTTAAATATTCATTTTTCTTAGATTCTAGATTTATTAAAATAATATGTTCTTCATCTATCCCATTTTCAATTAAATATTTATAATATATTTCAAACAACAAATAAGACTTTCCACAACGTCTTATTCCAGTAATTATTTTAATAATATCTTTGTCTTTATAATCAATTATTTTTCCTAATAATGAATCTCTTCTAATCATAAAATCAACTCCTGTATATATAATAACCGCAAAACTTTTATTTATCAATAATTTTGCGGTTATTATATTGTTAGCACATTTTTAAAAAATATACTAAAATTAAAAAAGTGGTGAGCTAGTTTTTCTAGAAATTCCTAATTTAACGACAAGATTATCATATGGAATAGTTAGAGTTACTTCGTACACGTCAAAAAGTAACACTCTACTCAAAAAGAATATGAATCGTTATCCTAT
>JBJFEV010000101.1:0-6408 GCA_051891155.1 Bacilli bacterium | reverse complement strand
GATAAAATCGAGAAGAAATTGTCAGGTATTTTTGAAAATAAATTCATTCTTTACCTCCTTTTTGTAAATTATTTATATAAAATATAAATACTAGGCTTTCACAAACAAAATTATAGCACATACACCAACAATAATAAAAGGTTAGATTAACAATTTAGCGATATTTTATCTTTATTGGATAAGTGACAAATATTAAAAAAAAAAGAAGAAATTAAGATGATCAATTTCTTCTTTTAACACACTATTTTTGATAAGGCTTAATTAATTGCAAATCTCTCTCTTTTAATTGCAAAAGTTTTTCTTGTATTCTTTGTTGAACTAAAGAGCTTATTTCTACTGTCGATAAATTTTCATACTCTTCTTTTTTAATCGGATCTAAAAAGGAAATTTGCACAGGATATCTTTTCCAATGAATATTCTTTTGTAAAACTCTAAAAGATCCATAAAGAGCAACTGGAATAATATCCACTCCAGCTTTTTGTGCTGGCTTAAATGCTCCAGGCTTAAATTGATTCATTGATAAATCATTGTTTTTAGTTCTTGTTCCTTCTGGAAAAATAACCCATTTCAAATTATCATTTATCATTGAATTTTCAATTATTTTCATCATTTTAATTTCTTGTCGTAAATTGTCGCGTTCTAAAAAAACGCCTTCTACACTCCTTACAGCATCACCGGCAATAAAGGTGTTTCTAAGTTCACTTTTAGAAGCGAAAGAAACTGGATCATCGACAATATCAAAAAATAAAACTGCATCTAACATTGATTGATGATTTGGAGTTAATAAATATGATTGTGAAACTGCGATTTTTTCTTTTCCTTCAATATAAAAATCAACACCAAAGACTCGATTACCTTTATGCATAATACGTTGGTATCTTTTATATTTTTTTATTCGCGATTTTTTTCTTGGATTCTTATGATAAATCGCATTGAAAAACATTATCTTAATTATTGTAGGAAATAATTTAATAAACCATAACCCATACTTTCTTATCATATATCCCCCTTGTTTTACTATCTTTTTACGCCTAAATATTCTAACTGTTCTATTATAATAACCACTAATTCATTTACTTTTTCTATTCTTCCGGAAATAGCTACATACGAGTTATCTTGTAAAGAAAACAATTCATTATTGCAATCTCTTGTCCAATACATACATGGAAAAATGTCTTCTTGAAATATTCCCTTCTTATCCTTGTATGACCTAACATACTTGATATAGCGGATATTGGAATCCGATGAAGATATACTTTGTAATGAACCAGTAATACTTACTAAATTCATTTTTTTCACCTCCCATAACTAATTTTACCCTTAGTCATGAAAGTGATTTTTTCATCTTTGTTTCTTCAATTCTTCCTTAATGTTTCACACAAACTACTAAGGTCAAACCATTAATTGTTAAATGTTGAGAATATAATGGATTAACTATTCTTCCCGCTTCATTAAATAAAACTTGATAATAATCATCCAAATCAACTGATATAGAATTTCTTGTTGGATTTATATATATTCTTACATCAGAAAATGGCACAATAAGCTCTTTTTTAGATATCTCTACTCTTAAACAACCATTATATTCATTATTAAAACAAACATATTGTTTAATGATATCTTTATCAGCTAAACGTAAGAAAGAGTACTCTTTTTTCAAAGAAACAACATCTTTAAAGAAACGATATAAATTTTCTCTTTCATCTAAGATATTATAATCAAAATGATTCAATTCATCTCCAGCGTTATATGTATTGCCATTACCATTTTTTGATAATCCAATTTCTTGTCCCATATGGATAAAAGGAACACCATAACATAAAACTGTTACTGCGTTAATGAGTTTTACTCTTTTTAAGTGCGAATTAATGTCTTCATCATAACAAGATACTCTTATTTTATCCATTAAAGTGTTATTATCATGACATTCAACATAATTGATAGATTGGGAAACATCAGAAAATAAAGGTGGGAAGGCAATTGGAACAGTACAGCCTGTTAAAGTATGCTTAAAGCCATCGATATAGTTAATATCGCCAGTTAAATAGCCTCTAACATATAGTTCACTTTCACTAGTTTTACCTTTAGTAATATCTCTATATCGATCATTAAAAAATCCAATATTTGGCATCAAATGTGCATTGTTCATAGAAGCTTTTTGCGATGAAGGCATAACAGTTGGCATATCCCATCCTTCACCATAGCAAATAAATGATGGATTGATTTTTTTACATTCTTCATAAACTTGATTCATCGTTTCATGATCAATTAATCCCATTAAATCAAATCTTAAACCATCAAATCCAAATTCTTTTACCCAATATTTACAGGAATCGATAATAAATTTTCTAGCCATTAAATGTCTAGATTCAAATTCGGAACCGCAGAATGATCCATCAGATTTACTGCCATCTTCATGATAACGGAAATAATAAGAAGGACAAATTGCTTCAAAGTTAGATGTTTCCAAATTGAAGACGTGATTATAAACAACATCCATAACCGCTCTAATACCATTTTCATGTAATTTAGCAATAACGCTCTTTAATTCAATAATACGTGCATAAGGATCTTCTGGATGAGAAGAATATCCTCCTTCCGGAGCATTATAATTTAATGGATCATAGCCCCAGTTATAAGTATTTTTTGGATTTAAGTCATTGGTTGTACAAAAATCATAAACTGGTAGTAATTGAACATGGGTCACACCTAAAGATTTAATATAATCAATACCTACTGGTAAACCTTTTGGAGTTCTTATTCCTTCTTCGGTTAATCCTAAATATTTTCCTTTTTCTTTGATTAAAGTGTTCTCATCAGATGTAATATCTCTAATTGAAGTTTCATAAATTATTGCATCTGTTATTGAGTTGAGTGGTTTCAATTTATCATTATTTAAATTAACATATACTTTTTCTGGGTTAACTACAACCCCTCTTCTTGAAAATAATGTCACCGCTCTTGCATATGGATCTACTGCTTCCACAAATGAACCATTCACTTTTACAAGATAAAAATATTCAGCTTTATCAAAGTCGCCTTCAACAGTAGCTTCATATATGCCATTAGCATCGACACGATTCATAATTTGTGAAATCGTTTCTTTAGATGAAGAATTGATAACAACTGCACAAGAAGTTGCAAGAGGAGCAAATACTCTAAATGTAGTTTTCTCCTTACTATAAATAGCTCCTAATTCTCCATCATATTTCAATCTACCAACATATTTATCTAAACGCATTAAATATGATAAATCTAATTCAATAACAATATTTCTTTCATCATAAATTTGATAGTTAACTCCCAATTTAAATTTAGGAAATTCACTAATATGATAAAAATATCCTTTACTAGATTCATTTTTACTATCTATTTTTAATTCTTCAAATAATCCATCATCATTGACGAGAAATAATTTTTGACATCCTTTCCAGTTATAGTCTTTTGATACAAATACTTCTATTTCGTTTTCTGATTTTAGAGTTGCTCTAAACATACTATTTTTTTCAGCCATAATATATTCCTTTACTTACAAAAAAATGAAAATATAAAAATTCCCAGCTTTTTTATTTTATCATAATTGATAAAAAATCAAAGAAGAATCGTATATATTTTCATAATCGTCTTTTTATAGGCATAAAAAAACTAGTTCTATAAAATAAATGTAAAACATACCCGGTGATTAACAATATTTTTTATTTATTGTCTATTTCACTGTGTACGTTTTACCTAAAAAATAATTTAGTCATTTTTATTTAATGTCCTATAACAACATATTTTCTTAAAGTCCAATCAAATCATGTTGATACATCAACCATATCTCAACCACATTTTAAGTGAAATACTCCAAAAATCACAAACTTGATTTTTAGGTTATAAATTTTTATAAAGTGAGATACTTATCGAAGTTTAATAATCCATCTATGCAATCGCTAAGAGGTTCTATAATCTTTTCTTGAACTCTCTCTATACATAAATCATAAAAATGATCACTTCTTACACCATTATTAGTATTTATATTTTCATATCTATAAACAATAGCTTTTTTTAAAAGGAAATCATCATCAAAAAAGAAAATAAAATATCTTAGGAAAAGACTATTTGAATAAATATCACAAATCATAATACTCTTTTCATTTTCATCAAAATAAAACTGATATCCATCTACTGTTGGATAAGAGGAAAAGTCCATTTTGATAGAGCGAAGTTCATAATCAAAAAAAGAAAAATAAACCAATACAGAGTTATCCTTATTCTCTTTTACCGAATTAGAAAATAATTCTGCTCCTTCTTTACTAAATTTTGTTTCTTTTAAATAAGAAAAACCATCAACAACAACTTCTTTTTTTTCATAAGTATAATCATTATTTATAGTTTTATAATTGTATTCATAATCCATTAAATATCCACTTGGGAGATAATAAGAAGAGATAAAATCGATATAACCGTATAACTTTTGTTCTTTTATTTCTCCATTTGTTTTATCTTGATTTAAATAAACACTTTCTGTTAATCTAGCTTCATAATAACCATTACTCATATAAAAGCCATCAGGATATTTTTCATTAAATCCATTTATAAATGTTTTAAATGAAGCGATTTCTTGTTTATTAGGATTGGAATTATTACATGAAGAAAGACCAATAATATTAAATATAATCAAAAAAGGTATAAGTTTTTTTCTTTTCATTTTTCCCACCTCTATAATTTTGCGATAATTGAAGATAATGAATTATTATCATTTCTAAATGTTATACTGTCTTGATAGTTAAGAACAATATTTCCATCAGACATATATGTTTTTTCCGGATAAAATAATCCATCTTCTCCAAGAACCACATTATTTCTTTTTAAAGCATATCCATTAACGAATCCTATTGAAGCATTTCCTTTGCACAATAGACACTTCGCGTAACTACCAATAGCATAAGTTGAATAATATGAACCTGAAATAATATGTCCTTCAAATATACTATTTCCACAATCACACACTGCAACATGTTGTGTTAAAGATTTCCAATTATAAGTAACATAATCATGAGTAGTCGGAAAGTCATTAACATTTTTTGTTAGTAATCCATTTATATTGTATTGTATTCCATATATAGAACTACTGCAATAAAATAATCCATCATCTTCTAAAGATATACTTTCTTCATTTATACCATATAATTGTTCTTCATAAACAGCATCAATTGTTGGAGTGAAATCTATATAATTTTTTTTACTATCGCCTTCACCTTCAGAATATAATTTATAAAAAAAAGGCAATACAAAAACACGTGAACTTAAATCTATATTTTTTGTAACTCCCATAAGATATGTAATGTAAGACCAATACTTAGCATTAAGTATCGAATTCTCAGGAAAAAAAGAATCAACCAACTGTGTCAACAAGTTTTGTGATGAATAGAATGTTATAAGGCCTATTAATTTTAAAGGTATTGAGAAATTAAAAACCAAACCTGCCATAGAAAATATCGTACCGACAAACTTAATCACGTTTTCTTCTTCTATCAATTCCGTATTTGCAATTCTCATTTCTTCTTGAATATCATAAGTCATTGAGAAATAATTATGAACAGAATATAAAAAATCATAAACGATATCTAAAATTTCTTGATTCCAAATATAATACGTTAAATAATGTATCTCTTGTCCGTTAGATAGTAATAATAAATCATCTAAAGTATAATCTATATCAGATATGCCAGTATTATCTTTTTCATAATAATTTATTTTTAAACATGGATCTAAATAATCTCCAAAAACAACTGGTTGGTAATCGGACATCCATACTGCACCCGCTAATGATTTATGAGTTTTCAAAAATGATATATCTTCATCATTATTATCATTTTGAGATTTATTCACTTCTATACTAAGAGTATAAAAAATTTCAACATCTCCATTCAAATATTCATCACTATCTAGGCAAATAAAGTAAGTTCCAGGATCAAGAGTTCCAGTAAATGATTTATTTTTATCCGAAGGTTGTGTACTATTATAAATAGCTTTTGTTGTTCTAGCAGCTTTGCCATTTAAGAATCCAGAGTCATTATATTCAAAGGTTTCAATAGATAAATTATAATTATAGTTTTGTGTACTATTTTCAGTGCAAAGTATTGATACTGAACTTCTAGATAATAATTTGAAATAATATAAATCAAAATCACAAATTCTATTTCTTATTTGTAATGATGAACTCACTGAATTATTGTACGATGAAAGCAAATAATAATTATTAGGTGATAAATTTTCTGCGCTATTTAAATCATCATTATTATCAAATGCGCGACTTGGTTCTTCAATTAAATTTTGACTTTCTATTAATATCTTACTCTTATTATCAATTTCATTACTAAATGTAACAAAAGAAGAAATTGATAAACTTACAGCTACTATAAT
>JBJFEV010000100.1:0-6426 GCA_051891155.1 Bacilli bacterium | reverse complement strand
CACAACTCCTTGCGCAGCATATTTATCTAAAGGAATATTGTTAACACCAGCACCGCATCTTGCCACAGCAAGAATATTATCTTGTAATTCATATTCGTGCATAGCAAATGATCTTACAAGAATGCTGTCTGCTTCCTTAACATCATTGACGACAACATCATCATTTTTCAAAGTTGCTAATGCTACTTTAGAAATATTATTTAAACAAAATGCCTTCATTATTTATTCTCCTCTTCAAATTTCTTCATAAAGTCAACTAAAGCTTCTACGCCTGCTTTTGGCATAGCATTATAAATAGATGCTCTCATACCACCAACCTTACGATGTCCTTTAATTGATACAATACCAGCCTTCTTTGCTTCATCTACAAATTTTGCATCCAATTCTTCATTGCCAGTTCTAAAAGTAACATTCATCATAGAACGTGAATCTTTTTCCGCTGCACATTTATAGAAGGTAGTTTGATCAAGATAATCATAAAGAATATTAGCTTTTTCTTCATTTTTCTTTTTCATCGCTTCTAGGCCACCATTAGCTTTTAACCATTTAAATACTTTACCACAGATATAAATAGACCAACAGTTTGGTGTGTTATATAAAGATCCTGCATCAACTTGTGTTTTCCATTTCAACATTGTTGGAGTTGGAAATAGCAAGTCATCACGAATTAAATCTTCTCTAATAATCAAAATAACTAAACCGGCAGGTCCAACATTCTTTTGTACGCCAGCATAGATAACACCATATTGAGATACATCGACAGGTTCACTTAAGAAACATGATGATTGGTCAGCAACAAGTGGTTTTCCTTTGGTATTTGGTAATGTATGGAACTTAGTACCATAAATCGTGTTATTTTCACAAATATAAACGTAATCTGCATCTTCTCTAATATCAAGATTAGAGCAATCTGGTATGTATGAGAAATTTTTATCTTGGGAAGAAGCAACTGCTTTGGCATCACCGAATATTAATGCTTCTTTATATGCTTTAGTTGCAAATTCACCTGTTAATATATAATCAGCTTTCTTATTTCTCATAAGATTCATAGGAATAGCACCAAATTGTTGAGAAGCTCCTCCTTGAACAAAAATAACTTTGTAATTGTCAGGTATATTCATGAGATCTTTAAGATCTTGTACAGCATCGTTTAAAATCTTTTCAAATGGTTTAGATCGATGTGACATTTCCATGACCGACATTCCGCTTCCTTGATAATCTAAAAGTTCCTTTTGAACCTCTAATAAAACTTCCTCTGGTAATACAGCTGGTCCTGCTGAAAAATTAAATACTCTACTCATAATCTTCTCCATTTCCTTAGGGTAAAAAATAAAAAGTCCCCAAGCGTAATACGCCTAGGGACGAATTTTTTGATAAAATCCGCGGTACCACCCTAATTAGGTAACCTCAACTCTATCATCATATAACGGCGATGAACCGGAACTCATTACGTTCGCCAAAGAGGTGGAACTGTTTCCTTGATTTGTAAGGTTGCACCTACCCCTTACTCTCTATAAAATCAAATTGAAACGATAGTCTCTTTATCGGCTTTATTAAAAAATTGTATTTATCTTAATCCATAATTTATATATATGCAACAAAAAATATAAAAATCATCTTTTTGCGGACATTTGTTTTTAAAACAAATACAATTTCTTTGATTTTGTTTCTATACTTAAAAGCAAAACAAATTATTATTCTTTTTATTCTATATTATAAATTAATCAATTCTGAAGTTGTGAATCAAATCTTCTACTTCTAAATCATTATTGACTACTAAATAGTGATGGTTAACAATTTCTTCTTTCCAAATTCCTTTTTCAACGTTTTCCCAATCTTGTTTACGGCAAATCTTAAATTCAAGTTTTGTTCCATCTTTAAAGAAATTGAAAGCGGTAAATGTATTATCATCAACTTTAGTCATTTTTACTGCTTTAGCAAAATCCCAATTATCAACATTATTTAATATATATAAATCATCTGCTTGGCCAGTTGCGCACCATACAAGTTTAGCGGTAAATGTTACCTTATGATAAACATCTTCAATTAAGTCTTCGTTTTCTTCTTCAACGACCTCTGCCACTTTGATTGCTTCAATTTTCTTCGCTTCTCTTTTTGCATCTACATTACGAATATATTGTTTAATATATCCTTGATTAAATAATTCAAGGAATGTTCTATCATAATATACTTCTTCAAAATCAACAACTTCTTTTTCTTTTCTATCAACTATTCCTTCTTGTTCAAATAGTTTTTCAATTAGTGCTAGAACATTGTTTAGAGATTTTTTATTAGTTACAAATACTTTTGTTGGATATTTAGCGTATGATTTGACGCTTGATGCATCAATAACCTTATATTTCTTTGCTATTTTTTTAGGGTTCAATCCTAATGCAACAACAACATTCTTTCTTGAGACACGAACCATACCGATTGTTTTTCTTTTATAAGTAATTAATTCGTGGTCAAAACTAGCTCTTGTTGATACTCCTACAAAAGTAGAAATAAAGTCTTTAATCGCACCGAATGATTCAAGAGTAAATCCTCTTTCCAATACAAGTTTTGCTGTTAGTGATTTTTTATAAAATACCTTCTCCATATTTTTTCTCCTTGCCTTTATCTTTCAATTATAAACAAAAAAGAGAAACTTTTGACAATAAAATTATATGAAAGCATTTACATAATAAATTTTTATCAATATTTTTGTGATTTTGCATTTTGAAAGCACCTATTTTTAGCGGTTTATTATTGTAAGAAACCTTTTCTTAACATATAATTAAGTTAAGAACAAATATGAAGGTGATTTTTTATGAAAAAAGAAAAAAAGAAAGGCTTTACTCTTCTTGAGTTAGTAGTATCTATTGCAATTTTGGGAATTATTATCGCTGTTTTAGTGCCTAATGTTGTCAGCTATATTTCAAAATCTCAAAGAGTAGCGGCAATTCAAGATGCGTCAAATGTATATACCGAATGGGCGAATGCTTATACTTATTGTGATCAAGAAGATGTAAATACATATTTACGTGATAAATATAATTTAACTACTCATCCAGAAAACAATGTCGTAGGTTTCTATCATAATTATGGTAAATATACAGTTTTAATGCGAGGTGGAGAAGTTATTGAAGTTCTCTCTAAACGCAAGTCAAAATATTTCTTTCTTGATGATGAGAAAAAATTAGAAATGACAGATACTGATGGATTAGACAACGGCTATAATACCGGTATGAATTTTGAAACAAGTTCGGAAATCAAAGAAGGGAATAAAGGAAAATATGTTTACATTCCTCGACTCGATCCTGATACATGTACTAAAGAATTATACGATTATGACAAAGTTACTTTTATCGAAGCGACAAATGGAGCATATATTGATTTAGATTATATTCCAAATTATACGACTAGAGTGGATATTGAATTCAAAGTCAATTCATCAACAACAGACGCTTGTTGGTTATATGGAGCAAGAAACTCTGTCTCGTATTCTGAAAATAAGATTTATGGATTATTTTTAGACAACCAAAAAACTGATACTAGTGGTGCAATATATAGTCCAGGCACCGTATATAATCACCTTAAATATAAATATGGAAATTATCTACCTTTTGAATATACCGCGACTAATTACCAACGTGGAACAAAATTAAAAGTAACAACAGATGCAAATAGTATTTATATAAATAATGATTCTTCACTTAACAATACTATTGGTTGGATTAAAACTGCTGACGAAACTCAAACACTCTATACAAACTCTATTCCTTCTTCAAATTTTGAAGTGTCTAAACAATATAGTATGTTCTTATTCACTATGAATAATGGTGGAGGGGTTCTAAGTGGACACGATAAAAGAACCGCGACTGGGGAAATATATTATTGCCGAGTATGGGACCATGGAAAACTAGTTAGAGATTTATATCCATGTTCAACTGCTGTAGATGGAAAATTTGGTTTCTATGATATGCTAAACAATAAATTCTATGGAAACGCTGCTGATAAAGGCAATTTCATCTATGGAGATTCTGATTCATTCAAATAAACAATAGCAAAAAAAGTTGTCAAAATCGACAACTTTTTCTTTACTTAAAATGTTTTCCCATAAGAGATAAGTTGGAAGCACTATAGAAGCCTAAACTCTCATAAAAGTGTTTATGATGTTCATCATTGACGCTTAACAATTCAATATGCTCAGCACCATTATCTATTGCTTCTTTTTCAATTTGATTCATTAACTTTTTACCATAACCTTTATTTTGATATTCTTTAAAAATTACGATTTCTTCTACATATGATGCTTTCAAATCATCATATTCTTTATAGTAGGACATAACAAATCCCACTAGCTTATCTTCATCATACTGTAAATAACATAACGAATCATCCATACTCATTATTTGATGAATTCTTTTATATGCTTTTTGTTTGGTCCAACAACCATCTTCATAGTTGTTATAATAATTGACATATTCATTAACAACATCAAATATGTTGATTCTATTCATACTTTGATATTTAATCATTTGACTTTTTTACCCCTTTATAAAACGGACATCTATCCTTGATACATTGAGCATTTTTAAATGAATATTTACACTTATTATCTAATGGTATGTCCATAATAACTCCATACTTTCTTTTTACGAATTCAGCACCCGTTAGCAAGGAAATAAATGCATTACGTTTACAGCAACGTGGGCCTCCTATTTGACTCATTCTAGAAATGACACTCGAAGTATATTCCATATTATCTTTATAAAATTCATTATCCGACAAAGGACCTGTTCCATTTATTATGGCTAAACATGCTCCAACAGAAGCTACAGAGCCGCATACTCCCCATAATCCACACATTGCTCCAGGCATATTCATTGCTCTTTTTTGTAGTTCTTCTAAAGCATGATTTAAATCAATATTCCCACCTGCATTTTGATAAGCTATAAGAAAAGAAGCCCCATCTAAATAATGATGTTCTGGTCCATGAATATTAATAAAATCACGATCCATAATACTCTGTGCGATTTCTATGGGATTTTTTGATTTGTTATTTTCTAATTCCTTGTTTATTAGTTTAATTTTATCTTCTAATGTATTTACCATAACTTATCTCCAAAAATATTGTATAGAAATATTTTATATTAAGGGATAAAGTTTGTGAATACTCTTTATTCTTTTAAGATTTTTTTATTTCATTTTCCATCAATTATGATAAATAAAAAGAAGTAAACTTTATACCGCTATAGATTTACTTCTATTTATTCATGGTAAAATTAATCGATTTGTTTTCTAAATCCTATTCATATTAATTTTTATTGGCAAGAAAAATTAAGACGAATAAACTTTATATAATTAATTCATTCATCCAATATTTTATGTATAATTAATATAGGAATTATGAAAGGAAAGATTTATGAAAGTAACTAATAAAATGATAAGTAAAGATTTAAGATTTTTTGGTCGACTTCATAAACTTCTTTCTTTTCCCATACCTTTAAAAAGAAGTAACAAACCGATAAAAAATAAAAAGCATCGAAAAACTAATAAAAATAAGTCTACATATAACGAGTACATAAAAAGAAAAGATGGTAGTGAACTTCGTTTACAAGTAAAAATCCCTCAATCTAGAAATAATAAATATCCCTGCATCTTATGGATTCATGGAGGAGGATACGCAATCGGAATGCCAGAAATGAATATCATTTCAATGGCTAACGAATTAAAAGAAAAATTCATCATCGTTTCTTGTGAATATCTTTTATCAACGAAAAAGCCTTATCCAGCAGCTTTAGAAGATTGTTATCTTTCTCTTTTATGGATAAAAGAAAACGTGATAAAGCTAGGAGGAAGAGATGATCAAATCTTTGTAGGAGGAGAAAGTGCGGGTGGAGGACTTACCGCGGCTTTATGCTTATATGCTAGAGACAAGGGAGAGGTAAATATTGCTTGTCAAATCCCTCTTTACCCTATGCTTGATAATATTCCTAGTGCATCCATGAAAGATAATAACGCTCCTGTATGGAATGAAAAGAAAAATATTGCAGCTTGGAAGCTATATTTAGATGGAAAAGATGATGTATCCAAATATGCAGTTCCTGCTAGGGAGAACGACTATTCTTCTCTACCACCCGCGATTACTTTTGTAGGAAGCATCGATCCATTTAAAGATGAAACGATAACTTATGTAAATAACTTAACCGCTAAAGGCATTCCTGTTCACTTTAAAGTATTTGAAGGTTGTTATCACGCTTTTGATATGATGGTACCTTGGTCAAAAAGTGCTAAAGAGGCTAAAAAATTCTTTAACGAAAGCGTAAATTATGCCCTTTTAAATTATTTTTCACCTCAAAGAAATAAATAGTCTTACTATCCTAGCATTTTAAGAGTAAGCGTAAAAAAAATCCAGAATCGACAATAAGGTTCGAATCCTGA
>JBJFEV010000099.1:0-6458 GCA_051891155.1 Bacilli bacterium | reverse complement strand
AACATATTCCTATTCAGGTAATAAATTGATATTACAAGAATCATCATCTTTAAAATTAGAATTCTTATATGAACAAAAAGGAAATCTATATGGATTTATTAGAAATGATAGTGAAACATATTACTATATAAAAGATGTTTTCCAATCTTTTTTACATAAAATATTTATATAATTTGTAAAAGGTAGAATTTTCTTATAAAATAGATGTATTTAGGAGGTCCTTATGTCAGAGTTAAGAAAAGATATTTTATATTATATAATGGTTGATTATGATGGAACAGTTTGCTTCCAAAATAAGATTTCTTTTAAAAATAAAAGAGCGATTAAAAAAGCTCAAAAATTAGGCTATAAATTTATTTTAAATACAGGGAGATCAAGAGGTAATTTACCTAAAGATGCTTTAACTATAGATTGGGATTACATCGTATGTGGGGCTAATTACATTGAGAAAAAAGGTGAAATTATTTTTCATGATGAAATTCCTTATCCTTCTCTTGTTCAAGCTTTTAGAGTGGCCAAAAATGTTGGCTCATCAATTGAATTTGAAGGAGAAAAAAGCACTATTCTTTGCAAAAAAGAAGAGATAAAGAATTTAGATGAGAAGAAATTTAATGCCATTTGTGGAGAAATTAAAGCACGAATAAAAGAAAATCCTATTACTAAAGTTGATCTTTGGAGAGGAATTGATAATAGAATCGATAGTAAATTGCAAGATTATCAAATAATTCATCATGATAATTATGTGGAATTATTTAAAAAAGGTACGACAAAAGGAACAATCGCTTTAAAGTTAATGGAGATAGAAAATATCAAAAAAGAAGAATTAATAGGAATCGGTGATTCAGTTAATGATTTTGATTTATTGAATGTTTGTTCATATAAAGTAGCTATGAAACTTTCGCCTAATGAATTGCAAGAATTCTGTGATGAAGTAACTGTTAAATCTTCTACCGGTGTTGGTGATTTTGTTAATAAATTAATTAAACTTAGAAAATAAATGAGGAAAATGCGATGGATAATGAGATAAAGAAAAAATTAGTACTAGCCTTCTCTAACCATCACATAGATGATGTTGTTAAAGTAGCATATGAACTAAAACCTTTTAATGGCATGGCAGTCGAAAGCGCTAAACTAATTTGTGAATGGTTCAGTAAAGAAAAAGAATGCAATTTCACAAAAATGATAGACAAATTCTTGTATTATGCTGATTATAAGAAAAACGAATTCGCTTCTGTTTGTTACTATATGGCTGCGAAGATTTGTTTGTTCTATAAGAAGGATGTTAATGAGGCAATACAAATTGTTAGAAAAGCATATTTGCAAGATGAAATATTTTTAGGTACATCATTTATCGGCCACTACATTTATCAATATGGTATGATAGATGGAAATCCTGATTACCTTTTAGCGCGTCAATATCTTATCGATTCTGTTAATTTTGAAATTCCTTGGTTAGAGAGCAGCGCTATTTTGGATAAAAGAGGAGTCAATGATAAGTTTAAACTTCATTACGCGAAAAAAGTAATGGAATATTCGAATAATGAAGAATTTATCCATAAAGCATTAGCTTATCTTCTTTCCTATTACCATAAAAATAATTTTCTTGAGGAATTGTTTGTTCTTTATGAAGAAAATAAAGATGCTCTTTCTATTATAGAAGAAAACAAGGAAGAAATAGCTTCTTCTCTTTATCGTTTAGGAAAGATTTGTGTAGCAAATAAAGATTATTCTAAAGGCGTAAAATGTTATGAATATGCTTCTTCTTTAGAAAATGAAAAGGCGATTGAACTATTAGGAATAGCTTATTATCAAGGAACTTTAGGACTAAAGAAAAATATCGAAAAATCTCTTTCTTATCTTCTAAGAATTAAAAGAGGTGGAACAGGAATGATGCTTCTTGCTTTATTGTATGAAAAAGGAGAAGGAGTTTCTGTTGATAAAGATAAGTCCTTTGATCTATATCTAAAATGTTCGAAGGAAAAAGTGCCAGAAGCATTCTTTCGTCTTGGAAAAATTTATTGTGAAGGAACATATAAAAATCGTGATGAATATTTAGCTCATCGCTATTTTGAGGAATATAAAGAAATAGCAAAAGAGATACCGTTAGTAAGATTAAAGATGATAGATGATTATTACGATAGCTTTAAAAGATAATTGCTATAGTTTGGCAAATTAGTTAAAATATAAATGATTTATTTGAAGGAGATATAAATGGATATTCGTTATTATGTAGAACATATTGTTCTACCTAGCTTATTAGAACAATCACCAAAAGATTTTGTTAAAGCTTTAGGACAAAGAAAAGAAGAATTATTAGTTAATATTTACGATCAAGCTGCAGGAAATATGAAACAAGAAAATCCTTATAAAAAAGAAGATTTTCATGTTGATTTAGTAAAATATCAAGAAGAATGGTTCTTTCAAATTATCAAGATGCCAGAAAGAGATATCAAATCTCCATTTTGTCATTTTGTTATAGTTTCTTTAGATAAGAATCAAGATAATCCTCGTTTATTTACTCTTGAACATCAAGATACCGCGATATTGGTTTGTGAATGGGTAAAGACTCGTCATTATGCATATGGTAAATTTGAGAAAGATGAAGATATTTTAAAAAGAATTGTCGATATTCGTCTTTCCACTAGAGCAAAATAAAATATTTTTCAAAAATAAAAGTTTAGAAAGAATAATTGTCAATTTTTCTAAGCTTTTTTTTATTTTTGTTTCACTCTTAACGTCATCTTCAATCTTTTTCTTTATTCTTTGGTATGGTATTATAAATTATATATAAGAAAGAGGAAATTCTATGTACGATATTTTAATTATTGGGGGAGGAGTTATCGGTTGCTCTATCGCTCGAAACTTATCCAAATATGAAAAGAAAATAATTGTTCTTGAAAAAGAAGAAGATGTTTGTGAAGGTACGTCATGTGCCAATAGCGCTATTGTTCATTCAGGATATGATCCAAAACCAGGCACCTTAAAAGCAAAACTAAATGTGGAAGGTAATAAGATGTTCGATA
Source organism: Bacilli bacterium (assembly GCA_051891155.1). GTDB lineage: Bacteria > Bacillota_I > Bacilli_A > RFN20 > CAG-449 > UBA3210. Next base: position 3,435 of record JBJFEV010000099.1, on the reverse strand, counting down.
AAATATGCGATGAACTAGATGTTGAGTTTATGCGTATTGGTTCTATCACGCTAGCTAATAATGAAGAAGAAGTAAAAGAATTAGAAAATTTGATGTTGAGAGCAAAAGAAAATGGAGTAGAGGTAAAAATGCTTTCTCAAGAAGAGTTAAGAGAAATTGAGCCTAATGTCACTTCACAAGCTTTATGCGGATTATTAGCTCCAACCGCGGGTATAATTAATCCTTTTGAACTTACTATTGCTAATATGGAAAATGCTATGGATAATGGAGTTGAACTTGCTTTAAGTCAAGAAGTTAAGTCCATTGAAAGAAAAGGCGATACCTTTGTCGTACATACGCAAAATAAAGTGTATGAAACTAAGATGATTATCAATGCTGCTGGTGTATATGCAGATATTGTTAATGAAATGGTTAATGAATCTTCATTTGATATCACTCCACGAAGAGGGGAATACTCTATTCTTGATCACTTCAGCGTGGATTATGTAAAACATACTTTATTCAATGTCCCTTCTTCGAAAGGAAAAGGAGTATTATTTTCTCCTACTACTCACTTTAATTATCTAATTGGACCAAGCGCAGATTTTGTTGAAGAACGTGATGATGTTTCCACTTCAATTAAAGGATTAAAGGAAGTCAAAGAGCAAGTGCTTCGCCTTGTGGATGATCCTCAATATCCTCAACAAATTAGAACTTTCTCCGGATTAAGAGCGTATTCTTCTAATAACGATTTTATTATTGAAGAAACTTCTCCTTCCTTTATAAATGTCGCAGGTATTCAATCCCCAGGACTCGCTTCTTCTCCGGCGATTGCAAAAATGGTAGAAGATATGATTAAAGATAAGAAGTTGAAAGAATCTTGGAATCCAAGAAGAAGAAAAGCAGTTAAGTTAAGTCGTATGACGCTCGAAGAAAAAAATGAACTGGTGAAAAAAGACAAGAGTTTTGGTCATATTGTTTGTCGTTGTGAAAAAATTAGTGAAGGCGAAATTATCGATGTTATAAGACGTAACTGTGGTGCCACTACTATTAAGGGAGTTAAGAAGAGAATTAGACCTGGAATGGGCAAATGTCAAGGTGGTTTCTGTCAAAAAGAAGTAGTACAAATATTAGCTAGAGAATTAAAGAAAAACCCTATGGATATTCTTTATTCTACTAGTGAATCACGCTTGTTTGTTAAAGACCTCAACAAGGAGGAAAAATAATATGAAAGAATATGAATTAGTAATTATTGGAGGAGGCTCCGCTGGTTTAGCCGCGGCTATATCAGCCTATGATAATGGACTTCGTTCTATTTTAATTATTGAAAAAGAAGACCATTTAGGAGGAATCTTACTTCAATGTATTCATAATGGATTCGGACTTCAAACTTTTAAAAAGGAATTAACAGGCCCTCAATATGCTGCTTTATTTATTGATAAACTTAAGGAAAGACCGGAAATTGAAGTAAAAACAGCAACGTTTGTTATGAGTATTTCTTTAAATAAAGAAATCTGCTATTCTTCAAGTGAAGAAGGATACAATGTTATAAAAGCTAAATCTATTATCACTTCAACAGGATGCGGTGAAAGAAGCGCAGGGGCGATATCTCTTCCTGGTGATAGACCAAGTGGAGTATTAACGGCAGGACTAGCTCAAAAATATCTAAATATTGATGGATATCTAGTGGGTAAAAGAGTGTTCATTTTAGGCTCAGGAGATATCGGATTAATTATGGCCAGAAGAATGACTTTAGAAGGCGCTAAAGTCCTTGGTGTTGCTGAATTAATGCCTTATTCTAATGGATTAAATAGAAATATTGTTCAATGTTTAAATGATTATAATATACCATTATATTTATCGCATACTGTAAAACAAGTGATTGGTAAGAAAGGGCATGTAGAAAAAGTTATCATTGCTCAAGTAGATTCTTCTATGCAATATATTGAAGGAAGCGAAAAAGAATTTGAATGCGATACTTTGCTTCTTTCAGTTGGATTACTTCCAAATAATCCATTGTTAGTTCCTCTTGGCGTCAAGATAAATCCAAAAACTAAAGGACCAGTCGTTGATGAATCATTACAAACTTCTATAGAAGGAATATTTGCTTGTGGTAATTCCTTACATGTTCATGATCTAGTTGATTTTGTCTCTTTAGAGGGCTATAAAGCTGGTAAGAATGCTGCAAAATATGTATTAAATGGATTAGATACTTCTTCATATATTAATATTGAAAATAAGACATGTGTAAATTATGTTTTACCAAATAAAGTCAATGTTAATAATATAGATGATATTACAATATCTTTCCGCGTTTCTCGTCCTTTTAAGTCTTCACAAATTAATGTATATCAAGGAGATACGTTAATTAAAAAGATAAGGAAACCATATATGCTACCAGCAGAGATGGAAACTATTACACTAAATAAAGATTTATTAATTAATAAAGAGAATATTTCTTTGGAGGTTATTGATGCATAATTTAATTTGTATTGTATGCCCAAGAGGCTGTCATATTCAAGTTGATGAAAATAATAATGTAAGCGGAAATTTTTGCCCTCGAGGTAAAATATATGCTTTAAATGAAATAACTCATCCGACACGCACTATTACATCTACTATTACGGTAGAAGAAGGAGAAATTGCCCGCGTTCCATGCGTTACTTCTTCTCCTATTCCTAAAGAAAATATTTTTGATGTGATGGATGTAATTCATAAAACTAAAGTAAAAGCACCAATTGAGATTGGACAAGTATTAATAAGTAATATTTTAGGTTTAGGAATAGATATTATTGCTTCTAGAAGCATTGAGAGGAAATAGAATGAATATTTGGAAAGATTTATCAAAAGAACGAGTCACTCCAGAAGAGTTTATTGCTTGCATTGAAATATCAAAGGGAAGCAAGATGAAATATGAACTAGATAAGCAAACAGGAAGATTGATATTAGACCGCGTTTTATATACATCGACTCATTATCCTGAAAACTATGGATTTATTCCTCGCACTTATGGATGGGATGGCGACCCTTTAGATGTATTAGTATTATGCCAAGAATCGATTCAACCTTTATGCTTAGTGAAGTGTTATCCTATTGGAGTAATTCAGATGATAGATAATGATGAAAATGATGAAAAGATTATCGCAGTTTGTAGTAATGACCCATTTGTAAATTGTTATAAGGATATCAATGATTTGCCACTTCATATGAGAGAAGAAATATGCCATTTCTTTGAAGTATATAAACAACTTGAAGGGAAGAAAACTTCCATTACTAAAGTGCTTGGAGCAAAAGAGGCAAAAGAAATAATCAAGAAAGCGATGATTCACTTTGAAAAAGAAATCGTCAATAAAGAATAAATTTATATTTGTAAAAGAGTAAGTTTTTACTCTTTTTCATATTCAGGAGACTAACTATTAAAAAACAATAGGAAATTAAGTAATTTTCTAAAAAGTA
>JBJFEV010000098.1:0-6490 GCA_051891155.1 Bacilli bacterium | reverse complement strand
AAAAATAAAATTTTATTTATAAAATTATTTACTAAATGAAATCATTTTAATATAATGTCTTTGTTAGGCGTACAAAAGCAAATAAATGTCCTAAGATTAACTTATATGAAGGAGAATTATATGAATAAAGATTTCATGGTTGTTCATAAAACAGTTTTACCTGATTGTTTGGAACAAGTTATCAAAGCAAAAAATTTAATTGAAACAAACAAACTTCCTGTTAATGAAGCTTGTAGAAAATGTTATATTTCTCGTTCCACTTTTTACAAATATAAAGATAAGGTGTTTGAAATGGCAGACTCTTTTTCTCGTAAAGCCATTTTAAGTGTTCATTTATTAAATGTTCCTGGTGCTTTATCCGAAGTTCTTAATGAAATCTATAGATATGGGGTTAATATCATTACTATCAACCAAGACGGAATGATTAAAAATATTGCTTATGTAACATTGATGATTGATACAGGCACACTTAATGCTCCCGTTATCGATTTATTAAATTCAACCAAAAAATTAGATAAAGTTAAAGATATCACTTTAACTGCTTTCGAATAAAGATAATTGAAAAATTATCTTTTTTTATTTATACCGCTAATTATGATATAATTTGCTTAGAAGAAAGGAAAGATAAGATGAAAACAATACGTAAACTAATTCATTTATTATCACTTTTACCTTTACTTTTATGCTTTTTTTCTTGTTCATTAACATATGAATTTATCCAATTAGATAATATAGGTATCGGATATAGCAAAATAGAAAAATCCGCTTTTATTGGAAATGTTAGTTATAAAGAAGGAGATGACGATCATATAGTTTTACCTTCCTCTTATAATAACATTACAATCAAAGATTTAGGAGGTTATTTTGGTCGAGGTGTGCCTACCCCTTTTGGAATTAATATCTATGTTTCACCTTCCTTTCCTTATGAAGATAAATATATCACTCTCGAAGAATATATTTATGACCAAGATTATTTAAAGTGGTGGAATGATTATGAAATTATTTCATATAAAATTTATTTAACTTTGCCAGATAAATTAAAAAATATCAAATACACCTCTTGTAAAGAAATAGTAGTCGTTACCACTAAAAACGAAGATGATACCATCCACGCATTAATATATCGTCCTGTTTATTATTTGATTATTGATGAATCGAATCCTTATTTTTATACTGAAGACGGAAAACTATATAATAAACAAAATAATCAACTATACGAAGATTTCCTTTATGAATAATTTTTCTTTAAACTAGATGAAATGGCTGCACTTAATAATCATTTCAACGTAGGAACAAAGAAGATACTTAATGAAATAAATTAAGAAAAGAGATAATTGAAAAATTATCTTTTTTATTTGCAAATAATATTCTTTATGCTATGATTAATACAGATAATACAAATAGTACAATTAATACAAAAAGGAGGAAATATAAATGAATATAATTTTATCTTCAAAAATACCTATATTTGAACAAATTGTTCAAAAGATCAAAATGTATATTGATTCAAGCGTGCTTAAAGAAGATGAAAAGTTACCATCTGTTAGAGAATTAGCCATTTCCTTATCAATAAATCCTAATACCGTAGCAAAAGCTTATGGTCTTCTTGAAGAAGAAAAATACATTTATTCTCTACCGAAAAAAGGATATTTTGTTTGTAAAAAAAATGATGATGATTTACTTTCTAAAGCAAAAGAAAGATTTGAAAATGCCTTAGATGAGGCTTTAGAAGTTCTTTCTATTAATGATGTAATTGAAATTATTCAAAAAAGGAAGGGGGACACAAAATAATGATTTTCATTAAAGACTTAACAAAAAATTATGAAGATTTTGAAGCATTAAATATTTCTTATCTACAAATTAAAGAAGGTTCTCTTTTTGGACTTGTAGGAGTAAATGGTTCTTCTAAATCGACATTACTAAGAACCATGGCGGGCGTCTATAAACCAAATCATGGTAACGTATTTGTAGATGATCAAATTATTTATGAAAATGAAGAGATTAAAAAAGATATTCTCTTTATTCCAGACGATCCTTTATCTTCCTATTCTCTCTCATTAAATTCTCTATATGATTATTATCATACTTTCTACAATCTATCCAAAGAAAATTTTTATCACTATTTAGATTTATTTTCTTTACCGCACCAAGGAATATTAGGAAAATTTTCAAAAGGAATGCGTAGAAGAGTATATTTAGCTATTGCTTTAGCCATTGCTCCACGTATTTTACTTCTTGATGAAGCTTTTGATGGTTTAGATCCTTTAGGTAAAAATATCTTTAAACAAGAAATTCTTAAATTAAGTGAAAGCAAGGAGATAACAATCGTAATTTCATCTCACTCCTTAAGAGAATTAGAAGACATTTGTGATTCTTACTGCATGCTTGATAAAGGAAGAATTATCTCTCAATCTGATGAATCATTGCAAGAACAAGATCTTTACAAATTTGTTGTCGCCTTTCCTTCTACTTTTGATTTTGATCAAATCCAAAATGACTTTATCAAGCAAAGAAAATGCACTGCGAAAATTGGAACATTCATTTGCGAAGGTAAAGAAGAAGAAATCGAAAAATTCTTTAAATCATTTAATCCTAGCGTAATCGATAAAGGTGAATTGACTTTTGAAGAATTATTTATTTATAAAAATGAAATGGAGGGAAAATAAATGATTAATTTAGATTATTTAAAATATTTGATAAAAAGAGATTATAAAGTAATCATTATTCTTCTTTTAGGAATTTTCCTACTTTTCCCTTTACAAATTATTATTGAGGATTCTTATTATGCAGAGGTTTGGTATTCTACCAATGAAAATGAATATCAAATAATTGGCTCTATTTTATCCTATTCCTCATTATGCTTAACCTCTTCTACCATAATAATTGTTATTTTAGGAATATTTACTCCTCTTATTATGCGTCATCAGTATATAACAAAAAAACAATGTGATACTTATTATGCTTTACCAATTAAAAAAGAAAAATTATATACAACCACTTATTTATTTGGTTTTATCGTAGATATTTCAACTTGGACATTATCATTTATGATTGCCTTGCTCGTCTATTGCATCAAAGGATTTCCTTTATATTATGGCTATTTATTCTTATATATGATATGCATGTGGGGATATTTATTTATTATTTATTCTCTTTCAAGTTTTCTATCATTGTTGACCACGAATAGAAGCGATGCTAATATCATTACTATTCTAGGTTTATTATGTTTTCCAATGTTAGCCTTTGAAATAAATTGTTTAGTGGATTTAGTATTTCCTTTATCTATATCCCGTTACATTTCGCCTTATATAGATTGCATATTTAACCCATTTAATAGCGGTTTTGAATTCACTTCAATATTGTCTAAAAAAGCTATCATTTTCTCAGAAGATATAATAAAAAGTCTTCCAACCACTCCTGAAATAAATACCAATTTCTACTATTTAACAAATAGTGGAAGTATTTCTCTTGATACTATTATTGGCTTTATCTTATATCTTGTATTATGCATTGGCTTACAATATTGCAATATGCGTATATTCACTTCTATAAAAGCGGAAAGAATTGAATATATTTCTCCTCATCAAATAGGATTAAAAGTATGTATTTGCATCTTAACAATCTTCATTCTTTCTCTTTGTGACTTCTATTATCCGCTATCGATGATATTTATCATCGCTAATGCTTTATTAATATATTTTATAGGTCAATTCTATATCAAAAGAAAAATCAAGTTCGATAAACAAATGTTTATTACCCTTATTCCTATAATAATATGTGGACTGATTATTAGTTTATAATTCTCTATGTAAAAAGAAGTGGAGTCCCACTTCTTTTCTTTTGTTATTTATTTTTATAGATTAATTTTTTTATTAGTTTGTATATCTCGACAAGAGGAATAATTGTAAATCCTAATCCAATACCAATCATAAACATCTTAAAGTCTAATGGCATAAAATCGAATAGATGATTGATAAAAGGCACATAGATAACAATTACTGATAAAATGAAAGAAAGAACCATAGTTCCAAGTAAATAGTAATTTAAATAATGCAATTCAAATATTGATTTTTTTGAAGATCGCATATTTAAAGCTTGAAATATTTCAGTTGATGACAAGGTTAAGAAAGCCATAGTCATCGCTTCATTTTCACTTAAGCCAAACACATGAGTGCTAAGAAGATAAGAAGTCAAAGTAAGTAATCCAACCATTAATCCTTGAAGAAAGATATCAATCGCTAATCCATGAGCAAATAATGATTCATTGCTTGGGCGAGGTTTCTTTTTCATGATATCATCTTCACCTTTTTCTAAAGCGAGCGCTAGAGCAGGAAGAGAATCAGTAATTAAATTAATCCAAAGAATATGGGTTGGTTTTAAAATTGTAAAACCGATTAAGGTTGCAATGAAAACAGCAACTACTTCCGATATATTAGTTGATAAAAGGAATTGAATTACTTTGACAATGTTATCATAAATTTTTCTTCCTTCTTCCACGGCAACGACAATAGTAGAGAAATTATCATCCGCTAAAATCATATCAGCACAATTTTTTGTAACTTCCGTTCCCGTTATTCCCATACCAACACCGATATCAGCTTTTTTCAAAGAAGGTGCGTCATTAACTCCATCTCCAGTCATAGCCACAATATTACCTTGCTTTTTCAAAGCATCGACAATACGTACTTTATGTTCTGGTTGAACACGAGCAAAAACGTGATAGGAAGAAATATTATCTTGCAAATCCTTCTCACTCATCTTTTCTAAATCAACACCGGTTAAGGCTTCTTTTTCGCTATTAATAATTCCTAACTCTTTACCGATAGCGACAGCTGTATCTTTATGATCACCAGTTATCATAATTACGTTTATTCCGGCTCCTTCACATGATTTAACAGCGTCTTTAACTTCATCTCTTAACGGATCTTTCATGCATTCTAAACCAATGAAAATTAAATCTTTTTCGTAATTTGAAGGAATAACTTCCTTATCCATTTTTACATCTTCTTTATATGCTACGCCTAGTACGCGCAATGCTTTAGAAGCATATTCTTTATTTTTCTTTAAAATTTCGTCTTTAATTTTCTTCGTTAAAGGAACAACACTTCCCTTTTTATCTAAATAGAAAGAGCAATTATTAATCACTTCATCAGGTGCCCCTTTAGTATAAGAGGTAATTGTTCCATTTCCATCTTGATGGAATGTTGTCATTTTCTTTCTAATTGAATCGAAAGGTATTTCATTAATTCGCGGTGTCAATTCTTCTTCCTTGTTTTTTAAACAGTTATTGTTTTTCGCAAACTCCACTAAAGCTACTTCTGTTGGTTCACCTATAACACCTTCATTATTTAAACATGCATCAGAACATAATGCCATCGCCTTAATTAAAAGATCAAAGTTATTAGTATAATAATCCACAACAGTCATTTTATTTTGAGTCAATGTACCTGTTTTATCAGAGCAAATTACTTGTGTACATCCTAAAGTTTCCACGACACTTAATTTTCTAATTATCGCTTTCTTTTTGCTCATTTTTGTAACACCTAAAGAAAGAACGATAGTAACAATCGCGGATAATCCTTCTGGAATAGCGGCTACCGCTAAAGAAACGCTGACCATAAATGAATCAATTACACCAGTTAAATTTATGGATCCATTTCTAATTAAAGAGGCGATAAAGACAATAATACATATTCCAATTACTAAAAAGGTTAATATCTTACTTAATTGATTTAGTCTTTTTTGTAAAGGTGTCTCTTCGTTTTGCACTTCATTAATAGAAGTAGCAATTTTTCCCATTTCCGTATCCATGCCTATGGAAGTAACAATCATTTTTCCTCTTCCATACACACAAGTAGAACCCATAAAGGCCATATTTTTTCGATCTCCTAAAGGGCAATCTTCCACGTTTATAACCTCTTCAGTTTTATATACCGGTAATGATTCACCAGTTAAGGCTGCTTCTTCAATTTGTAAGGATGCACTTTCCATAATTCTTCCATCTGCAGGGATTAAATCACCTGCTTCAACAATTACCACATCACCTATAGTTAATTCACTTGAATGAACTAAAACTAACTCATTATTTCTTAATACTTTCGAAGTAGCACTAGTCATCTTTTTTAGTGAATCAATCGCTTTTTCTGCATTAGCTTCTTGTGCCACACCAAGAATTGTATTCAATAGCACAACAAATATGATAACAAATACATCAGTACCAACCTTATGTTCTTCTATCAATGAAATAATAAGAGAAACAATCGCAGCGATTATAAGGATTAAAACCATCGGATCCATAAGTTGAGAAATAATCTTTTTTAACAAAGAATCTTTCTTAGCTTCCTTAAGTTTATTTAATCCATATTTCTGATTTCTTTGTAACGCTTCTTCCGTGGTTAATCCTTTTTCATCCGAATTGCATAATTCAATTACTTCCTCTTTACTTTTTGTGTAATAGTTCATAAAAATTCCTCCTAAAAAATAAAAAAAC
>JBJFEV010000097.1:0-6492 GCA_051891155.1 Bacilli bacterium | reverse complement strand
ATAAATGTGGTTAAGAGAGAAATTCATATGGAACCTACTGTGTATTAGTATAAATTGACTTCTAATAATATTGAAATTGGAAATAATTACCAGCTAACAAATGGTAGTCTTTTAGAAGGCCATCAATTATCATGTGAATTTAGTGAATTGTTTAAACTCGCAGGTAAACATAGCACTTATTTATCTATAACAATTAAGGATCAAAACAATCAAGATGTAACTGATTATTATTCCTATAATAATAAGGATGAATTTATTATTAAAGTGTTAGGTAATAATATTGATATCACTTTATCACCATCCAATATTCTTCAAAAAGAATTTGATGGTACATCTTTTGAAAATGAATTAGAAAATATTATTAATGAGCGATATAAAGAGATAGATTCAAAAGGTGAGAGTATTCAAATTACTTTTAGTGAAAGGATAAAAAATTATATATATTATGATCCAGTAAATATTTACTTAGATATAACTGATGATGATATTACTATTGTTCATACTACGTATTCATTCACTATATATCCATGTAGATTAGAAATAAAAAAGAAATCACTTAAAATTTATGCACCGCAGATAGATATTGAGTATGACTGTAATTTAAGATTCAATGAAGAATATAATCTTTATAATGAATACAATAAAATAACTGAAGTTGATACCAAATATTCTTATGTTGGACTTTTGGATATTTTAGGACATAGCGTTTCATATGGTGATAGCGAAGGTAAACTAAAAAATGAATATTTTTGGTTTGAAAGATATGGAGATAGTTTTATCAATGTCGGTTTTTATGATTATAACATAATAGATAATTATATATATGTATATTTCACTGATAAAGATGGTGTGAAATTTGATGTGACATCTTCTTATGATATTCAAATGTTAGGAAAAATTAATGTTAAAGCCAAAGAAATTAATTTAGTTGATAATAAAGAAAAAGTCTATACTGGTGAAGTTGTTGATTTAAAAAATGAAATATGGGAAAAAAATTATGAAACATATACATTGAATATTACTAATGTCTTTTTTATAAATAATGAAGGAGTAGATGAGATAAAGGATTGTAAAACATATAAGGTGAAACCAATTAATGCAACTATAATATGTGAAACAGAAATTGATAATAAGACCGTTATTTTTGATGCTTCAGATAATTATATTTTTGATGAGAATTCTTTAATTAATTTGACTATTAAGGAATTTGAAATAAATATATGGTTTGTAGAAAAAGAATTCGTTGTGAATACTGAAAAAACAAAAAATGCTTTATTAAGGCAACTTATTGATACTAATATTCCTTTAGCATGTGGTACACATAAAATTCAATTTGATTCAACATCAATAGATTTGTCAAATAAAACTGAAGGATCATATTGTGCTTTTGATTTGTTTACACTATCTGATGAGCAAATAATTTTTTCTATTAAAGATGCTTACGACAATGATGTATCAAAAAATTATAAATTTAATTATGTCAATAAAGAAGAAAAAATTATTAAATTTTCAAATATAGTAATATCTTTAAATTTGCCAACTATTACACAACCAAAAAGCTGTGATTATGAAACAATACTTAGCAATTTATGTGCAGAAATTACAATGGATGTAGATAGTCAATTTGAAATTGCCGGTAGTCTTATTACTAAGCCAAACCTGTCCTATTCTCATACAATTAATGGTGATGAAGCAGGTGTATATACTTATACATTTTATACATTAAATAAATCAAATACAAATGAAATATTTAATTTAACTAATAACATTGGATTATTTATCATAACTGAATAACAAAAAAATAATAGAAAGGAAGTGAAAGCATGAGCAGATACGATAATTATGTAAAAGTAATGAATAAAATTAATCGAATTAGAACTTTTACCATTAAGTATAAAGTTCCTCTTTTGGCTGCTGTAATTGTTTCTTCCGCTTCTCTTTGTGGCTTCCTTTTAACTAAAGGAATGATTATTTCCACTAGTGAAATTCCATCTGTAATTTATTATGGAGAGGAATATAAACTAGAAAATGCTAAAGTTTTATTTGGAAAAGCTTCTTATGAATATCGTGAAAAGGATAGTTCTTCTTGGAGCAAAGAATTGCCTACTTCTCCAGGAGAATATTATGTAAGAGCAGTATCTAATCGTGCTTTTGGAGTAAAGTCCTATTCCGATGAAAAATTGGTTGAAATTAAACCAATTAATGTTTTTCTAGATATAGAAAATACTAGTTTGGTTTATGGCGATATTCCAACTTTTGATTCTTCATTCTTAGTCAGAAATGATCGCATTGAAAAAGTAAATGTTTCTTTTGAAAATCCTCAAAGTAGTAATACCATTGTTGATATCACTTCCATGGTAATTAAAAATGAAGATGGTAAAGATGTATCATCTTTCTATTCATTTGAATGTGAAGGTAAAATGGTTGATTTGTTACCAAAAACTATTGATTTCATTCCTTTACTAGAATCAAAAGTTTATGATGGAGAAGAAATATTTTATGAGGATGGTAAACTTACAAAAGAAGTCCAATTCTATGATGACGAAGTTAGTTTCGATGTTTATTATACTGATTCTGTTGGTAATAGATTAGATGAAAATAGTGTTCCAGTTAATGCTGGTGATTACTATATTTTTGTCGATTTAGATACATTTACTGCAACTAATAATGGAATTAATGTTAATAATAAATATAACATAAATAAATCGAGTGCTGGATTTTCAATCTTCCAAAGAGAAATAAAAATTGAAACAAAATCTGACAGCAAGACATATGATGGAAAATCATTTGTTCAATCAAATTCTGATAATATAGCTTTTATTTCAAATGACTCACCTTATTCTTTGATTGATGGTGATCAAATTGTTATAAATGGTGATGATTTTAATTATCAAAATGAAGTAAACGCTGATGTTTATATAAATCAATTATCTATATCAATTGTAAATAAATATGGTGAAAATAATTCATCTAATTATAAAATTATTTCTTATGATTATGGTAAATTAGAGATTCAAGAAAAAATTATTAATGGCACTTTAACTCCAATTGAAAGTACATTTGAGTATGATGGAGAAAGTATTACTAACTCATCATTTGATTATACAAATGTTTTAGAAATATCAAATGAATATTTAGTAGAAGGACAAAAAATAGAATTTGGTCTTAAATTTATAGATTTATCAACCCAAAACGTGATTGATAAACCAAAAAATGCGGGAAAATATAGAGCGTTAATTGACTATATTTATGTAAGCGATGAAAATAATGCGAATTATACAAATAATTATATTAATCAAATTAATGGTTTTGATTTTGAAATTACACCTCGAAAAGTAAAGATTCAACCTCTAAGTATTGATAGCTTTGTTTACGATGGAATTAACCATTCATATTCTTCTGCGGTTAATAATTTTATTGTGTTAGAATCGTCGGTTATTGGTACTGATTTCTTTTCGATAAAAGTTTTATTTGAAAATATCGATAGAAAGGATATTTCTATTGGAGGTAATTATTGTTCTGCTGGCCAATATAAATATTATATTGATGAAGTAGTTGCCTATGGCAATACTAATTTGAGTAATTATAATTTTGATTTTGGAGATAATGAATTTATTTTTGAAATCTATAAAAAAGAGTTTAGTATCACTTTATTTGATATTGGTGAGATTGAATATACTGGTAAAGAGTATCAATATAATGTGAATGCATATAATCATGAATTTGTTAATGATGAATTTGCTTCCTTGATATTAAAATATTATAAGAATGATGGCATAAAGTATATTGAGTCAACTCCATTAAATATCGGTGAATATAAAGTGAGTGTCGTTGGACTTAATTATGGTTCAAATACTGATGGAAAAAACTACAATATTAACATAAATAGTGCTTATAAGGATTTTGTCATAAATAAAAGAAAAGTAACTTTATCTTTGAGTTCATTTGACGTTACATATGGTGAAACAGTTTCTTATAATAAAAAAGGATATGAAGTAATAAGCGGTTCATTTGCAGATAATCAAAGTGTAGAATTAGATATCTCTATTGATGGTGATGATTCAAAACTTGATGTTGGAAATTATCAGCTTAATTGTTTTAATGTTGAATATTTAAATAAAAATATTATTGATGAAACTATAGGACAAAATTATGACATCACTATAGATAATAGTAATTCATTTTTATATATTACTAAAAGAAGCATTTCAATTGAGCCAAAGAAAATTGACTCATTTGTATATGATGGAATTGAGTATTCATATTCTGATTTTGTGAATTCTAGTTTTGGAAATTTTGATTATGCTGATTCATCTTTGAAACTAGTAGGAAACGAAAACATAAAAATAGAAGTGAATTTCATTAATAATTCTACATACTCTGTAAGTGATTCAATTAAAAATGCCGGAAGTTACGAAGTTACTATTTATAATGTGATACCAAGTAGCGGCACTAATTTAGATAATTATGAGATAAACATTTTAAGTTATACTTTAAATATTAATAGGCGAATTATTAAAATTGCTCCTATCGATGTAGAAAGTAAAGTTTATGATAATGTTTATGTTTCTTTTGGTTTAACCGATTATACAATTATCATTGAAGATTCTAATGATTATGATATTGTTAATGGTGATAAATTAGAAGTTGATATACTCATTTATGATGAAAATCTAAATTATAGAAGTCAAGTAAAAGATGCAGGTACTTATTATGCGGAAATAACTTACTTTTACGTTAATGATAACATTGAGGATAAGAATAATTATTTTCTAGAAACTTATACATCTAGGTTTGAAATTTATAAGCGGGATGTAACATTAAAATATTGTGATGATCAAAAAACTTATGATGGGGAAGACTATATTTTTAATGATTCTAATTATGAGGTAGTAAATGGTAACTTTGCTGAAGTAGGTGGAGGAGTATTAATTATTCCAATATGTTACTATTCATATGAGGATACTTTAACTTCTTTAGGCTCTATTAAAAATGCTGGTAGCTATTATCCTATTGCGGAACCTTATGAAGGAATAAATGGTGTCGATTTGAATAATTATAATATTTTATTTGACACATCCACTGTTATAGAAATTAAGAAGCGTTCAGTGACAATACAAACACTAGATATAGAAGATTTTGAATACGATGGACAAGAACATTATTATCCATCTTATTATGGTAATTATGATGTAGTTTCAGAAACTAAAATGGTTGGGGATGAATCATTTATTCTTCCTATTTGTTTTAATTATGAAAATGAGATTCAAACTTATGCATTAAATGCTGGATACTATTATATGGTAATGTATTCTATGCTGGATACTACTATTAACGGAATAAATAATTTCCTAGTATCAAACTATGAATTTACATTTATTCTTGGTGATTTCACTATCAATAAACGTCATGTAGAAGTAAAGATTGAAGACATTACAAAAGTATACGATGGAATAATTTATAATCATACCTATAATATCGAAACAATTAATAATACATCATTCCCAAATGATGAAGGAATTATTGCAAAGAATGTTTCATTTAGTGCTACTCCTTTAGATGTAGGCACATATGATATGAAAATTGATAGTTTTATTTTCAATGACAATACATTAGAAAAGAATTATGATATTGATTATTCTGCTTTAGGTACATTAGAAATAACCAAACGACATATTATCTTGAACCCTTCAAAATTTGATAATAAAGAATATGATGGACTTTATTATGAGTATGATAATTCATCTGCTGGTAATTATACTGTTATTTCTTCAACATCGATTGTTGAAGGAGAAGCATTTATTGTTTCCGCTTATTTTGTATCAGCATCAGATGGAAAACAATATAGTAAAGTAAAAGATGCGGGAACATATACCTTATTAATTGATTTGAACACGATAAAATCAGGAAACGATAACACAAAATTGAGTAACTATGAGATAACTTCTATTGGGCTCTCATTTACTATCAATCAACTTTCATTAGATATCTTGCCAGACTTATCATTGATTATAGGTAATTCTTATTATGATGGAAACGAAAAGGAATATGAACAAAAATTAAATAACTTTATTATTACAAATAATAAAACTATCCCTGATGGAGAAGGATTCATCGGTACTTTAGGCATTTCCAACATCGATGGATTTGTTTCACTTTTACATGCTTCTAATTATGATATCTATATCGATATAAATAAATTAACAATGTATGATGAAACAAAACTCTCTAATTACTTATTCACATCTTATTCTACTAATTACACTATTGAAACAAGAAAATTGACTATTGATCTTCTAGAAATGGAGGAAACAATTTACGATGGTCAAGCCCACTCTTATGCTAATGGTGTAGAAAATAATTTTACATTGCTAAATGGAAGCATGGTTGGCGATGAAATTCTTTCTATTTATTGTAATGTTGGTGATAATACTTCGGTCTATGATGTGGGAATATATGGTGTAAATTATATTTATCATGAGGTAATAGGAG
>JBJFEV010000096.1:0-6540 GCA_051891155.1 Bacilli bacterium | reverse complement strand
TAATTCATCCCCTACTTACAGAAGGTAGGGGACTTCTTAGAATATAATGTTAAAAATAAATTTATTTATTTGGAGTAAATGATGATTTTAATGTGCATGTTCTATTGAAGATTAGTTTATCTGGTGATGATTCTTTATCAGTACAGAAGTAGCCGTTTCTTACAAATTGATAATGTGTACCTACCTCACTATCTTTTAAGAAAGGTTCAACAAAACCATGATTAACAATCCACGAATTCTTATTTAATCTTTCGATGAAAGATAGGTCTTTAGTTTCTTCTGTTGCATCGAAAATCAAAGGTTCAAATAGATTGAAGGTGGCATCTAAAGCAGTTGTTGCTTCAACAAAGTGAATCGTGCCATTTGGTTTTCTTTCACTAAAGTTATTTCCACTTCTAGTCTTCTCATCATAGGTAGCATGAACTTCTACTATTTCACCATTTTCATCTTTGACAACAGATGTAGCCCTAATGAAATAAGAATTCATCAATCTTACTTCAACATCTAAAGCTAAACGTTTCCATTTTTTATTTGGTTTAACTTCTACGAAGTCTTCCTTTTCAATATATAAGTATTTAGAAAATGGAATCTTATGTGAACCTAGCTCTGGATTTTCCATATTATTTAGTGCGTCAAGCCATTCAACTTTACCTTCTTCGTAATTATCGATAACCACTTTTAAAGGATTGAGGACCGCCATTGGACGAGTAGCAATCATCTTTTGATCTTCTCTTAAGAAATGATCCAAATTATCTGCTTCCGTTGTAGAATTAATTCTTGATAATCCCGTATAAATAATAAAGTCTTTAATTGCTTCTGGAGTAAATCCTCTTCTTCTTAATCCCACTAAAGTAGGCATTCTAGGATCATCATAACCTGTGACATATTTTCCTTCGACTAATTGACGAAGATAACGTTTTGACATAATGGTATTAGTGATATTTAATCTACCCCATTCATATTGATGAGGAACATGTTCCATTTCACACTTTTCTACAAACCAATCATATAACACTCTGTGATTATCATATTCAATAGAGCATAAGGAGTGAGTGATTCCTTCGAAAGCATCTTGTAAAGGATGGGCAAAATCATACATTGGATAAATGCACCATTTATTTCCTTGACGATGATGAGGAACGTGAAGAATACGATACATAACTGGATCTCTCATATTGATATTTGGAGAAGCCATATCAATTTTTGCTCTTAACGTTTTTTCTCCATCTTTAAATTCACCATTTTTCATTCTTTCGAATAAATCAAGATTTTCTTCCACGCTTCTATCTCTATATGGAGAATTGATTCCTGGTTCAGTGAGTGTACCACGATTCTTAGTTGTCTCTTCTTGGCTTTGATCATCGACGTATGCTAAACCTTTTTTGATTAATAGAATAGCTTTTTCATATGTTTTATCAAAATAATCGCTTCCAAAGAAGACATTGTCTGGAGTATATCCAAGCCATTTTAAATCAGCAAGAATACCATCAACATATTCTGCGCCTTCATTTACTGGGTTTGTATCATCAAAACGAAGATTAGTTTTTCCTGAAAAACATTTTGCAAGTTCAAAATCATTGATAATAGCGCGAGCATGTCCAATATGTAAATAAGCATTAGGTTCAGGTGGAAAACGAGTAACAATCTCTTTAACTCTTCCTTCTTGTAAATCTTTTTCCATAATAGTTTTAATAAAATTATTGATTTCTTCCATATTCAGAACTCCTTATCTTATGTAAATTATCATATATCTTTTTCTTGTAAAAGAAAAACAATTTTTTTATTTGTCATAGCAAAATATACCAAAAAATCGTTTTCATACAAATAATTTTAAAAAAACTATTCGTAGTTTTACCTACAAATAGTTTATTCCTTAATTTTCACTAACGCATTAAAGCAAAGTTCATCTTCAACAAATCCCTTTACCTTAAAAAGATTACCTTCTCTTACATATCCTATATGAACGCAACTATATGCTTTCATTTCTTTGATGTAATTGATTTCAAATAATGTAAATTCCTTGTTTTGTAATTCTTCTATAGTATCGATGATAAAATCAGCGTAGCTTGAATTATTGACGTGACCATTATGATCTAGATCAGTATAATTAGATTGAATTGTTTTTAGCGAATCCATATCGATAGAAAAATCTTCAATTTTTGGAAGATCATCATACAACTTTTCTTGCACATAATCTTCTTCTTTAATATCAAGTTTCATCGCTCTTACAATACGACGCGTATTCACATCAACATTAACCCATTTAGAAATTCCTTGCGCTACTATATTGCCATTTTTATCTAAAACTTTATAATTTCTATTTGTTTCAATTCTTCCGGATTTTTCTGGCCAAGTAACGATATGAAGAATTTCAAATGCTTCCGGTTGTCTAAATAACTCAATCTTATTTCTCACTACCATCCAAAAGACATTTTGTTTTAAAGATTCTTCGTATCCAAATCCACCTTTTAAAGCGTGCTCTCCAGCGGCATCTTGGAATATGCTAAGAAGAGCCTTTGGTGTCAAATGATCATTTTTATCTAAATCGTTTGTTCTTATTTTTATATCGTATTCATAAATAAACATAAATCTTATAAACTCCTTATTTTACTTCTTGCTAATCTTATCGCAGGAATTAACATACAACCGATAATATTTCCTAGTGTCACATACATCAATTTACCAAGCAGCATGCCAAATTTAGCAAATCCATGAGTAAAACAATATAAAGAGAAATAGAACATATCAGCTACACAGTGTTCAAATCCACAGATGCAGAATAAACCAATCGTAACAAAAACTGTAACGATGCGTGCAAGTGGCATATCCGCTTTTTTATATGTATTTACTGCAAAGAAAACCATTACTCCACATAGTATACCTAAAATAATTAGCGATAAAACTCCATCGTTCATTTTTGACTCAACAACGCTTTCTAAAGTAGCCATTACATCATTTGTAAATGCAGCATTATCCTTATCAAAAAATTTAGTCAACGTTACTAATCCTGCAGTTAAAAATGTACCAACAAAATTGCCGATATAAGAAATTAAACAATCGATCAAATAAGGAGGTTTATTTTCAAGTATATAACCCAATTTACCAGTCACTAAAGAATAACCATAGAGCAAAATAAGTAATAATCCTGTGGCAAACATAAAGCAGCCAAGAACTTTAAGTCCCATCGCGCTAGTGAAAAGATAAACCATTGCGCCAAAAGAAATCATAAATCCCGCTAGTACAGCATTGATAAATTCTTTTAAGCACTTACCTAAATATAATTTAATAACACTTTTATCCATATGTTCCTCCTTTATAAAGACATACGATTCTCATCTTTACTGATATCGTATGATTTAATAAACATTGTGAAAAGAAATATCATACTTCCTCCCATCATTAATAAATATACGATTTGATATATTATTCCAAACACACAGGTTACAATTAAGGAATTATTGCCATATGAATCAGCAATAGCTATTACTTCTTTCATTCCATTCATTTGACCGAGTATGAAGCCATTAATTGTTTTGTATGAAATATCAACATTAGTATTTACGTAATACGAAAAATAAGTATTTAGTGCATCGCTAAATAACGATGAAAAAATAAGTATGAAAGTAAAGACAATAAACAAGCCATTTAAAACTAAATTAGCGCCTATTCCTACTTTACCAAGTCCATCTTGCTTCTCTACTTTCATCATGCCATACCCTAACCCCATAAAAGAAATGGAAGAAATCAAATAAGCAATTAATTTGCAAGAAGATAAAACATAAATCAAGTTATTTGCCGAATTTTCTTTTAATTTCAATCTGATTGCATATAAACAGATAATCGATACTAACGAAATGATACTTAAAAATATTTCATCCACAAACAAAGCATAAGAACTATATTTAACATATGTTTGCTCCTTTTTGGAAGCTTTAATAAATCCTATTGCACAAACACTAATTAATAAAGAAGCGAAAAGATTGAGGTAAGAAGGAGCAATATAACTTTTAAACGATGCGGACATCTTCGTCGCATATAATGTTGCAAACGAGACAGGCCCCGCTACTAAAAAATAACTAATAAACTGAAGAATAAATCCGATGATACCAATGAAAAGAAAGTATGAAAATCGTAATTTAAATTTTCCAGATATTTTTTTTATGTAACTTGTTACTGCTTCTTTCATATTCTTTCCTCACTATTTTCTTTGATAATTATATAAATAATTAATTTTTTTATCAATAAAATGGAATAGAAATAGTGTGAAATGAAATTCATGATAATTTTCATATTCTTTTTTTAGATGATGAAATGATTGATCGAAAAAAACGCGAAAAATTTCTTTATTTTCACTTTGCTATCATATTGCTTACACCATTATCTTTTCCTATAATTGTGTCACTTAAGAGGATAAGAGAATGTGAATAAGAAAGGAGATGTTTTCATTATGGAAATATCTATTTTTTGCATTGATTTTAAGCGTTTTATACTTCAGTTAAATGTTATATATCCAAAATCGATGTAAATGAAAGAATAATAAAAGGTGGAAGAAAATTAATTCACTTATAAACTATTTTAAAAATCAAAGAAAAAGAACAATTTCAATATTTATTCTTTTTTACTTTCAATTTATATATAATAATAGCGGTGAGAAAAATGGAAATTAAAACATATAAGAAAGATGCCTTTTATTCGTATACTCTTGGAGCTTTCCCAACGATAGAACTTCTAAAAAAACATAAAGAAGAAGCACTAAAAATATTTATTCATTCATCTTTTGATAATCAAGAAATAATATCATTTATATATGAAAATAAAGGTAATGCAGAAGTGACAATAAATGATAAAATGATTAACAAGTTATCTACCAAAGGTAATACATTTGTAGTTGGCATATTTAAAAAGTATTCTTCCTATTTAGATGAGAATAAAGACCATGTTGTTTTAGTCAATCCTTCTGATATGGGAAACTTAGGAACTATAATCCGTTCTTGTCTTGGATTTGGTATTAAAAATATCGCCATCATCAAACCAGGAGTAGATATATTTGACCCAAAGGTGATAAGGGCCTCAATGGGAAGTATTTTCTCTTTAAATATTAGTTATTTTAACTCTTTTGAAGAATACAAAAATACTTTTTCCAACCACAGAGTTCGTACCTTTATGTTACAAGCAAAAAATACTTTACAAGAAACAATCTTCCCTAAAGATGAAGTTACCTCTTTAGTTTTTGGTAACGAATCTTCTGGCCTTCCTATATCTTTACTTGATGATAATAGTATTATCATCAAACATAGCAATGAAATCGATTCGCTGAACCTTCCTTCATCATTGGCTATCGCTCTATATGAATTCAGCAAAAGCAAAGTAACAAAATAGACAAATCACCTATTTTTTTGGATAAAATAAATTTAGTTTTTGCTCTATTTGTTGCAAACTTAATATATTTCATATATTCTTATTAAGAAAGGAATTCAAATATGAAGAAATTTTTCGTTTTTATTTTCAAAAGTTTATTTTCTAATAAAGAAGCAATAAAAGGAAAAAACCAACCTTTATGGGCTGCATTTATTATCGCTTTTATCTCTTTGATTTGCGCTGCCTTACCAACTGTAATATCAGTTGCTTCATCAAAAGGTGAATCTTTAATTACTTCTAGTACAAATTCTTCACTTGATATTTCATTACCTCTTTTTTCAAAATATTTAAAAGATGAAAATATAGTTTTAAGAGTTCAAGATAAAGAATTAGTAACAACATTTACAGAAACAGTCATCAAAGCTCAAGATAAAGATTTGCTAGCCGTTAAATACGCAGCAACAGATGCCGAAATTAAAGAAGCTCAAGATAAATTCCAAAAACACTTTGTATTCACTTCTGATGATGGAGTTGTAACAACAGGACCTATTTCCTATATTATTATTACAAATACCGATTTCTATGCTGTTACATATAAAAGTGAGACGCAAAATAATTACAACAGCGATGGCACTTTAAAGAGTTATGCTTCATCCACTAGCACATATTCTGGAAAAATCAATCAAATAGATGGAATGGATTTTGCTTCTTTCTATGATGAAAGCGAAGGTGTTGATGCAAAGGATAATTGTGTTAATAAATGGAAAACAGCATTAAACAAGATGTATAAGCCAGTAAGAACAAACTATTTGTTTTTACAAAGTGGCATAATCACTGCTTTAAACGCTGGTGTTATGTTAATCGTAACATTAATGCTATTCTTACTTTCTAAGTTAAAATCAAATTTAGGAGAAAAGTTCACATTTGTAGAAGCTCTAAAAGTAACATTATATGCTTCTTTCTGTCCTGCTTTATTAACATTGATTATCGGTTCATTTATTTCAATGGTAGCAACAATAGGACTTGTCTTATTCTTAGGTATTAGATCAACATTCTTAGGAATGAAAGCCTCTACTCCTGCTGATGAAAGAAAATAAAATAAAAAGAATTGCTGTTAAGAGCGATTCTTTTTTTATTGATAATTTCTCAATTCAAACGCAACACCTAGTAAGTGACTTATGT
>JBJFEV010000095.1:0-6620 GCA_051891155.1 Bacilli bacterium | reverse complement strand
AACTTATTCCTATTCAGGTAATAAATTGATATTACAAGAATCATCATCTTTAAAATTAGAATTCTTATATGAACAAAAAGGAAATCTATATGGATTTATTAGAAATGATAGTGAGACATATTACTATATAAAAGATGCTTTAAATAATATTTTAGGAATCATTAACCAAAATGGAGAAATTGTAGTAAAATATTCATATACATCTTATGGAGTTTGTTCAAATTAAAAATAGAACTTTTTCAAAATAGGGAAAAGAAAACGACACAAAATTCAAAATGTTGAAATCTCGTACTATTGAATAAATGTAAATTCGATATCCTAGCTACTAAACATTCTAATTGTTTATATTAATAATTCCTTGTCAAGTAGGCAACGCATTACTTGTTATATCTAAATGTCTAAATGTTTAATGAGAGGCTGCATGATTCTAAAATAATTATATGGGTATTACATTTCTTTTTTCATTGTTATAATTTTATTTCCTTGATAAAATAAAAATATCAAATGGAGGTTAGAAATGAAAAAGAAAAGTTTATTAGTTTTTAGTTTATCCTTTTTACTTGTAGGATGTATTAACATTAAACGTGATCCATCCTCTTCTAATAATGGTAGCAATGCAACTAGTGGAAATGGTAATACTATCACAAATAATGGTGATACCACTTCCCTTTCTTTAGATGAAATTCTTGATAAAGATGCTTATAAGGATGTAGCTATAGACGAATTTAAGATTGAAAAAAGAACAATTGCCTCCAAGTTAGATGTTACTTTTGATGATTTTTTTAATCCATATAACAAGGTTAGTATACAAATTGATATATCTGATAGCGAATTACAAAAGTTAGAAAATGATTTTGACGCGGAAAGACCTCAACAAAAAACAGAGAAGTATCGTCACGCTGAAAAAGTTACTATTTCTTTAACTAATGAAGGGAACACATTTGTTTGGGAATTTGATGATGTAGGGATTAGGCAAAAAGGTAATATGTCCCGCAACCATATTTTAATAGACGGAGAAATACAAACGTTCCATGTTAAATTATCTTTTGATGAGACGTGGGATGATCCAAATATATATTCTGCTTCGGAATTAACTACATGGACAAGTGAAGCAGATCGTTTAGCACGTGAAGATAGAAATTTTTTAGGATTATCAGGATTAGATACCAAGTGGAATGCTTGTTATGATGAAACAAATGTTAAAGAAATTTATGCTTCTATGTTATATAGAGCCAATGGCATTATTTCTCAACATGTTACACTTGGAGAAATGTCTATGACAACAACCTCAGGAAAAACTAAAAATATGGGGTTATTTAGAATCTTTGAACCTGCTTCAAAATCGCTTATTAAAAGATCCTTAAAAAATGATAGTTTTATTAATATGGCAGCTTGGTCAGAAGAAAAAATTGCTACCAATGGCGTTAGTAATTCTTCTTATGGTGATCTATATAAGTGTAGTTATGGATATGGTAATGGCTCTTATGGTAATGGAGCGGACTTAACAGTCTCTTCTGGCGAAGGAAATAGAATTGGGGTTAATAGTGCTGATGGTTCTTATGTCCCAGTATATAATCGTAAGACTAATATGGATGCAGGAGATGATTCTGTAAGACTTAGAACATGTTTAACAAATATTAATAGCTCCGATTATGCAACAATTGATTCATATGTTGATTTGCGTTATTTAGCGGTAGAAGAAGCAGTATCTTATATGTTAGGCAACCCTGATGATTTAAGAAATAATAGTAACAACTATATGATTTATCTTCGAAGAACTGATGGAAAAATGATTATTATTCCAATCGACTATGATAGATGTTTTGGAACAGGTGGTTCGACTTGGAATCCTGATGGAAATAATATGACAAAGGCGGAAGTATTCTCTTTGACCGCCCAAGGGAAACAAAGTGAAACGAAAGTTAAGTTGCTAAAAAATACTTTCTTATCATCTACAACTAATTACGCTAAAGCGGTGTATTTAAATCAAGTTAAAGCAATTAAGGCATCTTCATGGTGGAATTTATCTACTTTTGAGACTTTATATAGTGCATTTAAAAATACTTATTCGGGTTATTCTTTTTCGTTAACTCCAATACGTTCAGGAGATATTTCGTTTGAAAAATATATTACGGAAAAAGGAAAGATGATTAATCTTGATTTGGTTCTCAATGGCGGGGGAAGCGGAAGTTCCTCTACTTCTTCAAATCAAACAACTAGCCAATCAACTTCATTAACTGTTTATGATAACGTCTATTTAGCAGGATATAAAGATAATTGGAATACAAAAGATTATCCTTTAGTTTATCAAGGAGATGGAATTTATAAATGCGTTATTGAAAATGTTGAATGTGAATCGTTTAGCTTTAAATTTAACAATGGTAGCGATTGGAATGAAATAAATTGGGGATTAAAAGATGGTACTAGTGATGAATTAAGCCTAAATAGTGGTGGTAATTTCCAAGCTACTGGTCTAACTCTTGGATCCACTATTGAAATTGTGGTTAATATGAATACCATGAAAGTTTCTATTAATACTGTTTCTTAGGAGGAAGAATTATGTGGATATTTTTAGGAATAGTAGGAGGAGGAATAATAATTTCCTCTATTCTTATAATTATTACTGCTAGTAGAGTATATAGAAGTATGTTTAATAAAAGATATAATGATAACCATACTTTAAAATATTTTACAGTGGATGATTTTGAAGGATTAGTGAAAGAAGATTTATCTTTTGCTTCTAATAAAGGGCAACTTCTTGCAGCCCATGTTTATTATTATTCATCTTTTAGCGAATACAAAGGTTTATTAATTTTAAGCCATGGATTGGGCGCTGGTCATCTTCAATATACAACTGAAATTAATTATTTTGCTAAACTAGGATATAAAGTCTTTGCATTTGACTATACTGGATGTTTAGATTCAGAAGGGAAACGATTTCCAGGATTCCCTCAAACTGTTATCGATTTAAAATACGCATTAGAATATATTGATACAGTTGAAGAATTAAAAGATTATAAAAAAGTAATCTATGGTCATTCTATGGGTGGATATGCTGCGGTGAATGTAATTAATTATTATGATAATATTAAAGCTGTAGTATCATTAAGCCCTTTCGATAATTCTTACTCTCAAGTAACGCATGAATTAGAAACAGCTTCATTAAGAAATATGAAACCATATGGACTTGTATTTAAAATGTTTGATAAGCATCGCTTTAAAGAATATAGCAAAGTGTCTACTAAGAAAACTTTACTCTCTTCTAAGGTTCCTATGTATATTGTTGCTGCCGATAAAGATACTATTGTAAATAGCGTCTATAATTATGAAGAATTCAAAGAAGCATGCAAAGATGATGAAACTAAGAAATTTTTGTTGGTTAAAGATAGATTTCATCGTCCTAATTTAAGCTTAGAAGGTGCTAATTACGATAATGATACTAATGAAGAGTACTATCGTTTATATTTAGAGAATAAATGTGAAATCCCTCAAGACTTAAAAGATGAATTCTATGGTGGATTAGATTACAATAAACTAGTGGAAATGGATGAAGAAGTAATGTCATCTATCGCTTCCTTTTTGGAAGAAAATATCAACAAATAATTAAAGGCCTTAATGGGCATTTAAATTAGGGATTATTGATAAACATAAAAATGGATAGACACTTTATATAGGTAACTATCCATTTTTTATTTCTACTATATTATAAGCAAAATGTCATATATGCTGGAATACATATAATTCCATCTTCTCTAATTGATAAATTCTTTGGATGAATTATATATGCTTTATCAATTCTATCTTTAAATTTCTCAATAAATTTTTTCATTGATTCTACCTTATATGATTTGGAGGATTTGACTTCTATTGGAATTAACTTTTGAGACACTTTATTCCCGGTTGTTAGTAAAAAATCTATTTCTATATCATTTCTATGCTTTTCTTCATTATATCTAGTATAAAAATATAATTTATGTCCATTTGAAACAAGCATTTGAGCGATTATATTTTCAAAAAACATGCCTTTATTAATTGATAATTTATCTGATAATAATTCTTTATGATAATTCGTTTGTTCTTCATTATTTTCATCAAATGTATGTGTCAAAAGTAATCCAGTATCTCCCATATAACACTTTACAAAATTTCTTTTTTCATTTAGTGATAATCCTAATTTAGGATCTGTACATAGGAAGCATTCATTACAAATCATGGAATTGTTTAACCAAAAGAATGTTTCCTCGTAATCAATTGCGGTAGTATCACTAGAAATAGATTTGATTTTTACTCGTTTTTCATGTTGCGAAAGAAAAGAAGGAATTTGGTCGAAAATTGATAGGACTTTTACCCTGTATGCTCTATCTATTTTATGAATATCATCACGATATGTTTTTAATATATTTCTTTTTTCCTTTTCGCATTCAACAAATTGCTTACTGTGAGAAACAAATTTATCTACTGCTTTAGGCATTCCCCCTACAAGCATATATTGTTTAAATAGAAACATTGTTTTTTTGTGAATTGAATCATTTAATGGGGCTCTCTTTTCAAAACAATCTCTAATGTATTTAATTATCATTCCTTCTCCTAGTGCCCAAGCAAATTCTTCAAAATCCATAGGAAACATCATTATGCTATGTTCTTCTGAAGGAATAAGAATATCTTTTACATTTTCCTTTATTGATATTAAGGAACCAGTTTCAATATAATCATATCTACCATCTTTAACTAAATGTTTAATAGCTTCCCTAGCTCGAGGGAATTTTTGTACCTCATCAAAAATAATCAATGATTCTCGTGGATATAATGGAGTATCAAATTCAAGTGATAGCACCATAAATAGAGAATCTAAACTATTAAGAAGGTTATTAAAAGCTTCTTTAACAGAATTTGTAACTTTGGAAAAATCAATAAGAATATAACTTTTATAATTTTCTTTTGCGAATTCTTCTACAATAGTAGATTTTCCAATTCTTCGCGCACCTTCCACTAGCATTGCTGTTTCACCTTTAGACTCATTTTTCCATTTTAGCAATTTATCATATATTTTTCTTTTAAACATATTTGATCTCCCTCTTTGCGTAATTTTATTTTATCATAAATATTTAAAAAGCGCAATCAAATAGTTGTAATAATATTTAAAAAGCGCAATCATTATAATTGTTAGTATAGATTAATATTCCTTTTCCATATTAAAATGCTCTAAACGGCCTTTTTGTTTGTTTTGGAACACCCGGAAATGTGCGTTAAAATTTTTTTATTTTTTAATTAAAAATGCTTGATTTAACATAAACTATATATTACAATGACAAAGCGTGTGCCGAAAGCACCGTGGTTTTGATGCG
The DNA here is from genome assembly GCA_051891155.1 of Bacilli bacterium. Lineage (GTDB taxonomy): Bacteria > Bacillota_I > Bacilli_A > RFN20 > CAG-449 > UBA3210. The sequence continues at coordinate 1,275 of JBJFEV010000095.1, read as the reverse complement.
CATAAAGCATCATATTTTTATGAAAGAACATGAAACACCCGGTGTTGTGGCTTACAAAAGTAATCAGAAAGGAGATTTATTCAATGCCTACAATTAATCAATTAGTTCGTAATGGACGTACAAATTCAATTGAAAAATCTAAAGCCCCAGCTTTAAATAAACGCTGGAATTCACTCGCAAAGAAAACAACAAATCAAAGCGCTGCTCAAAAGCGTGGTGTATGTACTCGTGTTGGTACAATGACACCTAAGAAACCTAACTCAGCTTTACGTAAGTATGCTCGTGTTCGCTTATCAAATGGATTCGAAGTAACAGCTTATATCGGTGGAGAAGGACACAATTTACAAGAGCACAGTACTGTTTTAATTCGTGGTGGACGTGTTAAGGATTTACCTGGTGTTCGTTATCACATCGTTCGTGGTACATTAGACTGCGCTGGTGTTAACGAAAGAAAACAAGGAAGATCACTATACGGAACAAAGAAACCAAAAGAAAAGAAATAGTCGATACGTTGAAAAATAAAAATCTAAATATACAAATTAGGAAAGGAGGATTTTTAAATGCCACGTAAAGGAATAGTCGCAAAACGCGATGTGTTACCAGATCCAATTTACAATTCAAAATTAGTAACACGTTTAATCAATAAGATTATGTTAGATGGTAAAAGAGGAACAGCTCAAACTATCTTATATAACGCATTCAAAAAAATCGAAGCAAAAACAGGTAAACCAGCTATGGAAGTATTTGAAGTTGCTATCGGAAACATCATGCCAGCTTTAGAATTAAAAACAAGAAGAGTTGGTGCAGCTAACGTTCAAGTTCCAGTTGAGGTTAGTGCAGAACGTAGAGTAACTTTAGGATTAAGATGGTTAGTTAACTACGCTCGTTTAAGAAATGAAAAATCAATGGAAGATAAATTAGCGGCTGAAATCATTGATGCTGCTAATGGCACAGGTGCTTCTGTTAAGAAGAGAGAAGATATCCACAAGATGGCTGAAGCTAACAAAGCTTATGCTCACTACAGATGGTAGTATTCGGAGGACAAGAGAATTATGGCTCGTGCAACAGATATTAATATGACACGTAATATCGGTATCATGGCTCACATTGATGCTGGTAAGACAACAGTTTCAGAAAGAATTTTATTTTATACAGGTAAAGTTCATAAAATTGGTGAAACTCACGATGGTTCTGCAACAATGGACTGGATGAAACAAGAACAAGATAGAGGTATTACAATTACTTCTGCTGCTACTACTTGTTTCTGGAAAGGTC
>JBJFEV010000094.1:0-6636 GCA_051891155.1 Bacilli bacterium | reverse complement strand
AACCGACCATATCCTTCGTACATGAATTGTCCACTTTAATTTGTAGTGTTCCACTTTCATATCTACTTCTAATAGTAATATTTCTTCTTTCTTCCTCAACTAGTCGACAAGCTTCTATCGCATTTTCAATGATATTAGCGTAAAGTCCACCTAGTTCCATTTCTTCTATATTTAACTTTTCTGGAATGTAAACTTGACAATCAGTATGAATACCTTCTTTATGTGCCATATTCAAATAGAAAGTCAAAAGACAATTGATAGTATAATTATTGCAATATTGTACTAACTCTGAAACATAATTCTTCGCATGCATATTTTCAATCAAATATTTCTTCGCTCCCTCAAAATCTTCATTTTCAATACGTTGAAGAAGTTGCGCTAAATGATGTCGTTGATCATGATCATGCTTTTTAATAAGAGCAATGATTTCATTTTGCGAATCAATTTTAGATTTCCAGAACGCCATCTTTTCTTGAGTTTGGGAAATTTCTTCTTTCTCTTTATAAAATCTATATACATAAGAGAATATAACAATAGTTACAAATTCCAAGATAAAATATGAGCCTAATATTGTGGAAATAATAAAGATATTATTACTTATTCCAAATCCTTTTCCTGGAATAAATTCAAGTAATACTGTACAAATAATCAAGGCCGCATAAATAAAAGGAATAAGGCAAAGGAAATAAACAATCTTCAATTCGGTAAGTAGCGAAGAAGCTTTACGATAAATCTTTTTAGCAAGAAAATAAGAAGCAAAATAACCAATCATTTCAATTACAAAAAAGACGATTATTCTAGTAATAAATTTATGTTTGACAAACGTGAGAACATAGTCAGTGAATATAGACGCGTAATAATATTCAAACATGATCCAAACTAACGCATCAGCGATATTAAAAACAATATACCCATAAGAATCATGCGACATTCTTTTAAATATCAATGGAACTAATAAGGTGACTATTGGAATAGCTAAAATCAAAAAAGATAATGAATGGAAATAAGACCAAATACATAATGCTCCTAGTAAAACAATTAACGCTATTGCGACAATCAATCCATTCTTCATTCTATTTTTCTTTAAATCGATTCTATTCAAAGTAGGTAATATATATAAAACAAGACCACTGAAAAATAGAATAATAATTATCGAATTACGAATGATAGTATTCCATGGCTCACCAAAAGATAAAACAAGGGCAAGCATATTACTTTTCGCCTCCAAAGATGAAGTCCATATACTTTTGTTTTACTTCTGAAAGCAATCTCTTTGAAATTGGAATAGAAGCTTTATTTCTTAAAATAAATTCTTTGGAAGTGAACTCTTTAACAAAACGCATATTGACAATAAATGAATTATGGCAGCGAACAAACACTCCTGTTTCTTTTAATGTATTCCACATATTTTCTGTAGTATCACGTACAGTTACTGTTTCATCTGTCGATAAATGAACATTTTGATAATGACCATACGTTTCTACATAAATAACATCAGAAAGCATAATTTTACGAACACCACCACTTGTTTTCTTAATCATCGAAAGATTGCTACGAGAAAAATCCTTTTGTGTCAAGATACGATCTAATAATTTAAAAACTTGATCTTTATAATAAGGTTTTACAAAGTATTGGATAGCATCTAATCCATAGGCATCAATAGCAAATATTGGTGAAGTGGTAGAAAAACAAATATCGAAAGATGTCTTACGTGTCTGTCTTAATTTCGTAGCAAGTTCAATTCCCGTAATCCCCTTCATATAAATATCTAAGAAATATAAATCGAAATCACCGTACTTTTCAATATAGTCAATAACATCATATCCTGATGTAAATGTTGTTATTGAAATATCATAAGTCGGATTATTGAGCTTATATTCATTAATAAATTCTTCTAATTTTACATTTTCACTTTTTAAGTCATCACATAACGCTATTTTGTACATACTTTTATCCCCTTTATTTCTTTATTTTACATTATTTATTTGTTAAATAAAATCTATGATTTTTAAAATTAGACAATTTATCCCTTTATTCACCTATATAAATCAAAAAACCTCTGATTTTTTTAAATCAAAGGTTTAAACTATTAATTTTTTGCAAATTGAGAATTATATAATTCGCTATAGAACCCATTTAGTTTCAATAATTCTTCATGGTTTCCTTGCTCTACGATGTTTCCATCTTTCATAACTAATATTATATCCGCTTCTTTAATCGTGGATAATCGATGGGCGACAATAAAAGCGGTACGATCTTTAGTCAATTCATTAAAAGCTCTCTGTATCTTTAATTCCGTACGTGTATCAATAGATGAAGTGGCCTCATCTAGAATTACTAAAGGTGGAAGACAAAGCATGATGCGGGCAATACATAATAATTGTTTTTGACCAACAGAAAGATTACCTTCATCAGATATTAATGTATCATAACCATTTTCTAAACGTCTAATAAAGGAATCACATTTCGCTTTTTTACATGCTTCAATAATTTCTTCATCCGTTGCGCCTGGTTTTCCTAAGGCGATATTTTCTTTTACGCTCGCCTTCTTTATCCAAGTATCTTGAAGAACCATTCCATAAATTCTTCTTAAAGACTTTCTCTTCGCATCATAAATATTTTTTCCATCCACTTTAATACTTCCCTCATCGATATCATAAAATCTCATCAGAAGATTAATTAATGTGGTTTTTCCACAACCAGTTGGACCAACAATAGCGATATTTTGTCCTTTTTTAGCTTTCAAAGAAAAATTTTGAATCAATTTTTTATCTTTCGTATAAGAAAAATATACATTTTTAAGTTCAACATTTCCTTTGACAGAGGTAAATGTAAAAGCATCTTCTTTATCCTTTTCTTCAGAAGGAGTATCTAACAATTCAAATACTCTTGAAGCACATGCAAAAGAGTTTTGTAATTCACTAATAACAGATGATATTTCATTAAAAGGTTTTGTGTATTGATTTGCATAACTTAGTAAGCTTGATAATGTACCAACGCTGATAAGTGGAACAAATAATGGTCCAATTGTACTTATTGTTCTAGTAGCAATTAAAGCTCCAAACAAACATACAAAGGCATAGACTAAGGAATTAATAAATCTAGTAGAAGGATTGACTAAAGAACTGATAAATGTCGCTTTAAATGAACATGAGCTTAGTCGATTATTCACTTCGATAAATTTGTTAATATTTTCCTCTTCTTGATTATAAGCTTGCACAGTTTTTAAAGAATTGAACATTTCATCAATTAAAGAAGTTTGTTCTCCTCTTATTTGAGATTGTTGTTTAAACAAAGAATAAGTCTTTGCTGAAATAAACTTCGCAACAAATAAAGATAAAGGAGTAAGCACCACAACACAAAGCGCAATCAACCAATTTATCATAAACATAAAAATAAGCGTTCCCAATATAGTTACGATACCAGTAAAGAAATTAGTGAAAGCAAGCAATAATCCTTCTTGGAATGCTTCAACATCTGTAATTACACGTGATACTACTTCTCCGTAAGGATGAGTATCGATATAATTAAGAGGCAATGTTTGAATTTTGGTAAAGGCTTGATCTCTTATTTTTTTAGAAAGAGCATAAACTATATTATTATTTATTCTTGTCATCTCAAATTGAGTAATTGAAATAATCAAAGATAAAATTAATACTACAATCAAATAATTTAATAATTTAGTAAAATCAACATTATCCACTCCAACGATAACATCGATACCTTTACCAATAATAAATGGCACAATAAGAGTTAATACACTAGATACAACTGCGAAAAATAAAGAAATGATCAATTTAAGTCTATATTCTTTTAAAGATAGCCAAATGCGTGCAAATGTCTTTTTATTCATATTATTTACCCTCCTTTTTAAATTGAGAGTAATAGATATCTTGATATACCTCGTTATTTTTTAGCAAGTTTTCATGTGTATCAAAGCCCACCATTTTCCCATCATCTAGCACAACAATCTTTGAGCAAGATTGTAAAGATGCCGTTCTTTGAGCAACGATAAATATCGTCGTATCTTTTAATTTTTTTAACGCTTTTCTTAAAGCTAAATCAGTAGCGTAATCTAAAGCGGATGAAGAATCATCAAAAATCAAAATTTCCGGTTTTTTTACTATAGCGCGAGCGATGGATAATCTTTGCTTTTGCCCACCGGAAAAATTTCTTCCATTTTGTTCAACTTCTTCATATAAGCCATTACTTTTCGAAGATATGATGTTAGTTGCTTGTGCAATTTCTAAAGCTTCATTAACTTCTTCTTCCGTTGCATCCTTTTTTCCCCAACGTATATTAGAGATGATAGTACCTCTGAATAAAGAAGCTTTTTGAAGAACTACACCAACTTTTTCACGGAGTTCTTTTAAATCATAAGAGTTGATATTTTTTCCATCCAAATACAAAGCTCCTGAAGAAACATCATAAAAATGTGATAGCAAATTAACTAACGTTGATTTTCCAGATCCTGTGCCACCTATTATTCCTATCGTTTCCCCTTTATTAACCGTAAAATTAATATCGGTTAACGCATCCTCTTGCGCTCCTTTATAACGTACAGATACGTGAGAAAAATTGATATAGGCAGTATCATCCACATCATCGCCTCTACCTTGAATTAAAGTAGAATTCATCGATAAAATTGAATCCACTCTTTTCGCACAAGCTAGAGACTTTGTAAGAGTGACAATCATATTAGCTAATTTAATTAATTCCACAAGAATTTGAGACATGTAATTATACAAAGCGATAACTTGTCCTTGAGTCAATGAGCCCACATTAACTTCAATACCACTTATATATATCAATCCACATATTGCTAAATTAATTAAGCAATAAGTTAATGGATTTAATAAGGCGGATATATTATTAACATGAATCTGTTGTTTCTTTAACTCACTTGTATAGTTATTATACGCTTCTTGCTCACTCTCTTCATTACCAAAAGCTCTAATAACTCTCACACCAGTCAAGTTTTCTTTGGTGGAATTTAAGACTACATCTAATTGACCTTGAGCTTTTTTATAACCAGGGATAGTTTTTAGCGTAATCAAAGCTACAATTGAACCGAGAACTAAAATAGCACCCACAAAAACTAAAGAAGGATAAAAAGCTATAGAAAAAGCCATAATTGCAGCGCCAAAGACAATAAAAGGAGAACGTAGTAGCAATCTTAAAAACATATTTATTCCCGTTTGAATTTGATTCATATCAGAAGTCATTCTTGTCACCAAAGAAGAAGGTCCGAGTTTATCAATTTCATTAAACGATAATCTTTGCACCTTTGTGAATAAATCCACTTTTATTGATGAAGATACACCTATTGCGCTCTTTGCAGCAAAAAATTGGCCTAACAAAGAAAATCCTAAGCCGATAAAGGCAAGACCGATAATAATTAAAACCATTTTTATAATATAAGAAACGTCGTTAGCGCTTATTCCTTTATCAATTAAAGAAGAAACCACTAAAGGAACAAATAAATCAATTAAAGCTTCTAGCAATTTGAAAGTAGGAGCTAAAATTGATGATAAACGATAATTTTTAAAATGTGCAAATACATTTTTCATCTCTTTATCACCTCTTTTCAATGATATATCAAATATATATTGTTTTAAAATTATTCTTAATAAAAAAGTGATTTTTTGTCATTATTAGTTTGACATAAAAACCACTTTTATATTCTATTTAAAGTTTTTGTATTACCAAATAACTACTCGTTTATTTGGAGCTATATACATTTTGTCTTTCTTAGTTACATTAAATGTTGTATACCATTCTTCGAAATTTCTTGGAGGCATATTAGCACGTAAAATATTTGGTCCATGTACATCAACAGCTAGTAGAAGTTTTAAATATTCTTCTTTTGCTTTCATACACCAAACTTTGGCCCAGTTGACAAAATATTCTTCATATGAGGCATTTTCCATTCTACTCATAATATCTAAAGTGACAGCCATACCACCATTATCAGCAATGTTTTCACTGACAATAAATGAGCCATTTACTTTTCCCCAAGGTAATTCAATACCATCAAATTGTTTAATCATCGCTTTTGTTTTAGCAACAAATTTCTTATTATCTTCCTTAGTCCACCAGTTATTTAAATTACCATTTTCATCACATTTTGCACCATTATTATCGAATGCATGGGAGATTTCGTGTCCAATAACTGCGCCGATACCTCCTAAATTTTGACTACGTGTTTGTTTGATAGAATAGAAAGGTGCTTGCAGGATGGCTGCAGGGAAAGTAATGTCATTAGAGAATGGATTATAACAAGCATTAACCATATGGCCAGGCATTACCCATTTATCGCGTCTAACCTCTTTATTCAATTCACTTAAATTATGTTCTTTTTCTTTTCTAGTCAATGTGGAAACAATATTGAATAATGAATCATTCTCATCAAATACTAATTCATCATAGTATGGATCTACTTTATCAGGATATCCCATCTTAACTTCGATTTTTGATAGTTTTAAAATTGCTTTTTCTTTAGTAGCATCTTGTAAGAAATCATTGTTTCTAACTCTTTCTTTATATGTATCAATGATTTCATGCACCATTTCAACAACATCTTTCTTCGCTTCTTCACCAAAATATTTTTCTCCATAATATAAGCCGACTGGTTCA
>JBJFEV010000093.1:0-6728 GCA_051891155.1 Bacilli bacterium | reverse complement strand
TCTAAGATACAGCATTTATCATCTTGAATTTCCTTTTTGGAAGAACCGTAGAAATTAGAATTGTAACAAGCAGTTTCTACAAATGCACCATCTTCTTTTAATGCAATAAATTCATCTTTTGATACGAAATAATAATCAACGCCATGTACTTCATTAATTCTTTTAGGTCGAGTAGTGTGTGTGATTACTTTTTTTATTGAATAGGAAGAAGCAAGTAGCTTTGCTACCTCTGTTTTTCCACAAGCTGATGGTCCATATAAAATAATCATAATATTTACCTCTAATGTATATATTTTATATTAAGTTGATTTGAAAATAAATATAATTTATAATGATTTTGCATTGGAGAAAAGTTATGAAAATTTGTGTTATTGGTGGAGGTCCTTTTGGAATCTTAAGTGCGATTAGTATTAAAAAAAATAATCCTTTTTATGATGTAGTTCTACTTGAAAAAAACGAAAGTATCGGTTCTAGAATTAAAGTTTCTGGTAATGGCAGATGTAATTTTTATAATGCAAATTTAAATGAAAAAAAGTTTTCTTCTCCTCTTTTTGTAAAAAAATTGATTTCATTAAAAGATAAATTATTTTCTTTATTAGATGAAGTAGGTTTATCTTATTATTATGATGAAGAAGGAAGATATTATCCTTTAAGTGAATCTTCTTCTACTATAATTTATTGTTTAAATAAGCTACTTTCTACTTATCAAGTTAAAGTAAAAACAAATTTTAAAGTAGAACGAATTTCAAAAGAGAATAACAAGTATATCGTATCATCTTTGTTAGAAAAAGAAGAAGCTGATAAGTTAGTAATTGGAATAGGTGGTATTTCCTTTAATAACGATCGAATAAATTATAATAATATTATTCATCTTTTAAACATAAATACTACTAGGTTAACTCCTTCCTTAACTCCAATATCTACTTCATCCTTTTCTTTACGTTTAGAAGGAAAAAGAAGATATTGTAATGTAAAATTATTAAAAGGAAATAATATTGTTAAGGAAGAAAAAGGCGAAGTATTATTTAAAAAGAACGGTGTATCAGGTATTGTAATATTCAATATGTCTTCTTATCTAGCACGCCTTCATCTTTCTTCCTATTCTTCATACACTTTGTCTTTCGATTTATGTCCTTCTTTAAATGATGAAGAATTAAAGGAACTTATTTCTAAAGATGCATCATTAAGAAATATCTTTATTTCTGAAATTGCTGATTATGTTTTATCTTTAGGAAAGAACTCGTTTGAAAATATAAGAAACTTAAAACTTGAAGTAAAAGATTTATATGAATTCAAGAATTCACAAGTCACTAGTGGGGGTATTGATTTAAACGAGATAAATGATGATTTCTCTTTGAAAAATGATAAAAATATCTTTGTGGGTGGAGAAATGATTGATATTGATGGAGAATGTGGTGGCTATAATATTGGAATAGCGTTATTAAGTGGTATTTATGTAGGAGATGTTATTTGATATGAAGAAAAAGATATGGTTTGTGGTATGTATTTCTCTTCTTTTATGTTCTTGTAGTAAATCAAATAAAGTAGATATTTCTTCCTATGAAAAAGAGATTGAACAAATAAAGGCAGCACAAGAAAATAAAGATAAATTTACTCATTATCAAAAAGTGATCAAAATATTGAACAAAATTGAAGAGGAAAAAGATTTATTATCATATAAACTAGATAAAGATGATCACGATGAAAAATCATCTTATTATGAAAATTTATATTGGGAAGTTAAAACTAAGTTTATTGATACTTTGCAAGAAGTATTACAAGATGATGAAACCAAAGAATATTTTGTAACTAAACTTAATTCTAGTATTGTTAATGATTATTTAGCTATTGATACTTCAAAGTTTTTCTATGCTCAAAAACTTGAATCATATAATTTTGAAAACGTAGAAGAAAAGTTAATTGCTTTTGAGCAAGCTTATGAAAATAAAGAAGATATTTTTTCTATCAAAAATAAATTTTATTTCTTTAATAATGAATTTTATTCATTACAAAAAACGTATGAAAAAGCTTTTATTTTTTCTTGTTTAGATATTAATGATAAAGAAGCATTAGATATTGCTAATGAGTGTGAAGTAAAAGGTAATCTATATAATAATCGCGCTAAAACAGTTATAAAAAATATGTTGAATGATCCTTTATATAAAGATGACGTAGCTTATTCTTTTTCTTTAAATGAAGAGGATATTAGTCTAATTTTAGAAGGATCAATATACTCAGAAAGAGCTTTAGAATTGATGGAAGAAGAAACTAATTTAGTAGGTACTTATTCTTCATTACAAACTTCTTCTGAACGGAAAGATTTATATGTTTCTTTAGTGGAACTTCGCCAAGAAATAGCGGAAGAATTAGGCTATGATTCATATATGGATTATGTTTATAAAGAAGTATATAGAAGAGATTATAGCGTGCAAGATAGTTTGGATTTATGTTCTAATTTACTTTCATCATCTAAAATTAAATCTCTATATAAAAAATTAGGGTATGACAATTATTTTTCTAGTAAATATTATGATATTAATTACATTAATTCATTAGTCAGTACCGAAACAGATTTATGGAATGCTTTAGGATATTGTGAGGAAGTATTTGATGAAGCATCATCTTTAATTTCTTATATTAAAGGCAATGGATTATATAATTTTGAAACACGTAATAATAAAGTTGGAATGAGTTTTGTTTCTTCTTATTCTCCTTTAAATACGTATTATATGATGATAAGTAGAACTTCTTCTGCGATAGATTATAGCACGGTAATTCATGAATTTGGTCACTATTATGGAATGACACATAATGATCCTAATAAAGCCACGACCTCTTCTTCATGTTTAGAACTTGATGAAATCCATTCTCAAGGATTACAATATTTAATGACTAATTACTACAATAAATTTTTAAGTGCAAAGGATGCAAAGCAATTGACTAATATGGATTTATTTAATGCTTTATGGGTCATTGAATCATCAATCTGTGTATTTGAACTTGAATATTATGCATATACAACACCAAATCTTACCAAAAATATGTTAGAAAATGCTTTTAGTCAATTTACCCAACTTACCACTTATCCATTCTCCTTTGGAGTGGATGAATATGGTAATTTAGATTTCACAAATGTTATTCATATTTATCAACAACCTGGTTATTATATTTCATATCTAACATCGTTAATTCCAGCTTTAGAAATCTATTCTTTACCTTTAGAAGAAGGAAAAGAAGTATATAATGAACTTGTTAGTTATGGCGATAAAAATCATTTTAAAGAAACATTAATTAATGTAGGACTATCTTCTCCTTTTGAAGAAGAAACAATAAATAAAATAGCTAATAAATTAGATAGTTTATTCTAGTAAAAAAGCCTCCGCTAAGAGGCTTTTACTTTTATGCATTCTTTTCTTGACGAGCTTCAAACTTCTTACGTTCAGCTGTGTTTAAAATCTTTTTTCTCATACGGATTGATGAAGGAGTAATTTCTACAAGTTCATCAGTATTAATATAATCTAAACATTCTTCAAGAGACATTTTACGAGAACCTTTTAACACTACTGTAGTATCTTTAGAAGAAGAACGTTGGTTAGTTAAATTCTTTTCTTTTACTGGGGTAACGCATAGGTCAGAATCATATTTGTTTTCACCAATAATCATACCTTCATAAACGTCAGTTCCAGGATCAATAAATAATGTTCCTCTTTCTTCTACGTGTTGAATGGCATATGGTTTAGAGTGACCTTGGTCAGTAGAAACTAAGACACCAATTATTCTTTCTCCAACATTCATCTTTAAGCAAGGACGATATTCTTTAAAAGTGTGGTTGATAATACCATATCCTTTTGTCATAGTCATGAAGTTTGTCATGAATCCTAATAAGCCACGAGAAGGAATGACATAATTTAATTTTACTTGATTACCGTCATATACCATGTGACCAAGTTCGCCACCTCTAGAGCCTAAAGATTCCATGATTGTTCCAACATAATCTTCTGGAACGTCAATTTGTACATCTTCATAAGGTTCACATTTAACTCCATCAATTTCTTTGATGATGACTTTTGGTTTAGATACTTCGAGTTCAAAACCTTCTCTTCTCATATTTTCAATTAAGATAGATAAGTGTAATTCGCCTCTTCCAGAAACAATCCAAGATTCAGAGTTTGGAATTCTTTCAATTTTTAATGAAACATCTCTTTGCGTTTCTTTAAATAAACGTTCTTCAATTTTTCTAGCAGTTAAAAGTGTTCCTTCTTTACCAGAGAATGGAGAAGAGTTTGTTCCAAATGTCATTTGTAAAGTTGGCTCATCGATACGAAGTAAAGGAAGAGGATTATAAGCGTTAAAGTTACAAATGGTTTCACCAACACATAAATCAGGAAGACCTGCGATAGCACAGATATCACCAGCTGATGCTTCTTCAATTTCTAATCTTTTTAGACCTAAGAAGCCATATAGTTTTTGAATTCTAAAGTTTTTAGTAGTTCCATCTAAGCGACAGCATGTAACTTGATCGTTAACATGGATTTTTCCTCCTGCAATACGACCTATACCAATTTTACCAACGAAATCATTATAGTCGAGTAGAGCAGGTTGAAATTGAAGAGGTAATGTATCATCTGTACAAGGAGCAGGGATTTCCGAAATAATCGTTTCAAAGATTGGATCCATGCCTTCTTGTTGAGTAGATGGATCTGGATCATATGATGAAGTTCCTTTTAATCCAGAAGCATAGACTGTTTTAAATTCTAATAATTCATCGTCGGCACCTAGTTCAATAAATAAATCTAATACTTCATCAAGCACTTTAGCAGGATTGCCATTTGGACGATCGATTTTATTGATAACAACAACCGGTTTAACTTTTGCTTCTAAAGCTTTCTTTAAAACAAATCTTGTTTGAGGCATAGTTCCTTCAAAAGAATCGACTACTAGTAAACATCCATCAACCATATGCATGATTCTTTCAACTTCTCCTCCAAAGTCGGCGTGACCAGGAGTATCAAGAATATTGATGCGATAGTCTTTATAATTTATCGCTGTAGTTTTCGCTAAAATGGTGATACCACGTTCTCTTTCAATATCATTACTATCCATCATACGATCGGAAGTAGATTCATTTTCTCTAAATGTTCCTGAATATTTTAATAATTGGTCGACTAAAGTAGTTTTTCCATGGTCGACGTGAGCAATAATTGCAATGTTTCTAATTTCTTTCATTTTATACCTCACTTTATGCCGCTAGATATTATATCACTAAAGTGATTTTTGTATATACAAAAATAACAAAAATCTAATATTTTTCTAGACATTATTCTTGAAGTAAACATAAATTAACGATTTGACAAAACAAAAAAATAAAGAAAATTTTACAAATTATTGAATTGTTTTGTCGCTATGATAAAATATTTTTAGATATTATTTTTCCAGTATACAACTAAAAGAAAGGGACAAAAGAAAATTTATGGCTAGAATATTAATTTCATCAGACTCAACGTGTGATCTGTCAAAGGATATTTTAATTAAAAGAGGAATCAAACAAACCTCCTTACACGTATTATTAGGAACAAAAGAATATAGTGATGGTATCGATATAGAACCAACTGATATATTCAAGTATGTTGATAAGACAGGAGAATTACCAAAAACTAGTGCTTTTGGTATTTTAGAATATCAAACTTTCTTCTTTAATAATTTAAAAGAATATGATTATATCATTCACTTTACCATTTCTTCAGATCTTTCATCTACGTATAATAATGCAGTTTTAGCAAGTAGGGAATTTGAGGATAAAGTATGCGTTATTGACTCTAGAAATTTGTCAACAGGACAAGGATTGTTAGTATTAAGGGCATGTGATTTAAGAGACGAAGGAAAATCTTTTCAAGAAATTATTTCAGTCGTGGAAGAAGAGAAAAAAAGAGTTCAAGTTAGCTTTGTTGTAGACACTGTAGATTATTTATATAAAGGTGGCAGATGTTCAGGAGCGGCTAGATTAGCTTCTAATTTATTTAAAATTCATCCTTCAATCGATATGATAGATGGTAAATTAGTCCCAAAGAAAAATTATCGTGGTACATTAAAAAAATGTATAGAAAAATATGTTTTTGATTTAGCTGAGGAATATTTATCTTACGATGATACAAGAGTATTTATTACACATGCCTGTGCAAGCGATGATGTTGTTGATTTAATTAAAGAAGTAGTAAATAGCAAGTTTTCGTTTAAGGAAATTATTGTAACTGTAGCTGGTTCAGTTGTTACATCACACTGTGGACAAGGAACTTTAGGTGTGTTATTTGTGAAAAAATAATTTTTATAATATCATTTAATTATTATTGGCGTGGTCTTCCACGCCTTTTTAAATATTTATACAAGGTAGTAAAAAGCCCACGGATTTTTATCCGTGAGCATTATTAGACATAAAAATATATATTTATTGATAATGAAAATAAGATTAATTTATTTCAATTATTTCAGGAATAATTACAGGTTTTTTACCTGTTTCTTTACGAATATATCGGTTGCATTGTTCAATAATCTTGTCTAGTATTTCATTTTTAGAATTATAGTAACCAGTTAAATAGATACGTATATTTTCAACAAAAATGTTTGTGATTTCTCTTAAAATATTTTCGGAATCTTTTAAGAATACAAAACCACGCATTTGAACATCAGGACCTCCGACTATTGATTTCTTTGATTTTGAAATACATATACCC
>JBJFEV010000092.1:0-6757 GCA_051891155.1 Bacilli bacterium | reverse complement strand
GTCCTATTCTTGCGGTTTCAAACGATAAAAATTTATGTTTAACCAGCGCATTAAACTGGGGCGTTTACCCTGTTTTAATTCCTTATCTTCCTCAATTTATTGAAGAGATGGAAGTTCTTGCTTTGATGAAAGCAAGACAACTTGGCATTAAAGAAGGCTCACCAATTATTTTAACAGGTGGCACTCCTACTGGATCAAAGAAAATGAACTTTGTTAAGATAATTACATTAAACAATGTGAATACAGAAGAAACTTATTAGAAATTTTATTGATTTTTTAAAAAACTTGTTTCATAATTACAATGTGCGATGAAAAAGACACGTTATAAGAAGTTTATTAGAGAGGTTTTCATCTGGTGAAAGAAATCCACAATCCTTATAATACCACTTTGGAGCATTCTAGGTAACTAGACGTTATCTTACGTTACAAGATATCCAATTAAGTGTGCATTTTTATGCAAATTAAGGTGGTACCGCGTTTATCCAAGCGTCCTTATTTATTTAAGGATGCTTTTATTTTTTTAGGAGGAAAAATTTATGAAAGTCAAATGTTTAGATGGCAAAGAATTAGAAGTTGGACAAAATGAATCTGGTTTAGATTTAGCAAAAAAGATTTCAATTTCACTTGCTAAAAAATGTGTAGCCTATAAATTAAATGGACACGTTTATGATTTGAATCGCCCAATTTGCGAAGAAGGTGATTTTGTTTTAATTCTTGAAGGAGATAAAGAAAGTTACGATGTATTAAACCACTCTACATCCCACTTGATGGCACAAGCTATTCAACACCTTTATCCTAATGCAAAATTTGGTTTTGGACCTTCAATTGAAGAAGGATTCTATTATGATGTTGATTTTGAAGAGCCAATTACTGATGCTGATTTTGCAAAAATCGAAAAAGAAATGCAAAAAATTTCTGCACAAGGATTACCAATAGTTCGCGAAGAAGTATCAAAAGAAGAAGCATTAGAAATATTTAAAGATAATCCATACAAAATTGAATTAATTAATGGTATTGAAGGAACAATTTCATTATATCGTCAAGGAGATTTTGTCGATTTATGTGCTGGTCCACATGTGGAAAAAACAAGCCAAATTAAAAACTTTAAATTACTATCTCTAGCTGGTGCTTATTGGAGAGGTAATTCTAACAATAAGCAATTAACAAGAATTTATGGTACATCTTTCTTCAGTGCCAAAGAACTACAAGAACATTTATCAATTCTGGAAGAAAGAAAGAAAAGAGACCATAGAAAAATCGGTAGAGAACTAGGCTTATTTATGATGTCAGATTATGGACCAGGTCTTCCTTTCTGGTTACCAAAAGGATATACATTAAGAAGAACATTAGAGGATTATTGGTTAGAATATCACAAAAAGAATGGTTATGTAGTAATTGAGTCTCCTATTATGCTTTCTAAACAATTATGGGAAACATCTGGTCACTGGGATCATTATAAAGAAGATATGTATATCACTATGGTCGATGAAAATGAATTTGCTATTAAACCAATGAATTGTCCAGGAGCAATTCTAGTTTATAAGAATTCCCTTCATTCATATAAAGACCTACCAATGCGAATTGCCGAATTAGGTCATGTTCATAGACACGAAGCTTCTGGTGCTTTAAATGGTTTATTTAGAGTAAGAACATTTACTCAAGATGATGCTCATACTCTTCTTGCCCCTGAACAAATCGAAGATGAAATCGCAAAAATTCTAAAGATTTATGACCATATGTATTCATTATTTGGATTAGATTATTCTATAGAATTATCAACTCGTCCTGAGGATAATTACATCGGTGATATTGAAACATGGGATAAGGCAGAAGCCGCTTTAGCCAAAGCATGTAAAGAAACTGGTCATTCTTTTAAAATCAATCCAGGAGATGGTGCTTTCTATGGTCCTAAACTAGATTTCAAATTAAAAGACTCAATGAATCGTATTTGGCAATGTGGAACTGTTCAATTAGATATGCAACTTCCAGGTAGATTTGATTGTACTTATGTTGATACAAATGGTAATAAAGTTTGCCCTGTTATGATCCATCGTGCTTGTTTTGGTTCTCTTGAGAGATTTATCGCAATTATTACTGAAAACTTTGCTGGTGCTTTCCCAACATGGCTTGCTCCTGTTCAAGTTAATATTCTTCCTGTATCTCCAACTGCTCATATTGATTTTTCTGAGCAATTAAAAGCAAAATTAGAATCTTTGAAGGTTCGTGTTGAATTAGATAATCGTGAAGAAAAACTTGGCTATCGACTAAGAGAATCTTCAGTTAATAAGATTCCATATACTTTAGTAATCGGCGATAAAGAAGTAGAAAATAATCAAGTTACATATCGTGTAATTGGCTCACCACAACAAATCACTGTATCTGTCGATGAATTTATTTCTTTATTAATGAATGAAATTAATACAAAAGCATTAAGAAAATAAAAAGCAACCTCTAGAGCGATTTCTAGAGGTTTTTAATTTGATAATATAAACCAAGCAAATAAATAATACATATTTTACTCAATTTTTCTTGCTTTTTTATATCTTTTTAACATAACATCTTCTTCTTTTATGAAGAACATTTTCAAAATTTTTCCATTGATTAATGATATTTTCATTATCTTCTAAATTTAAGTTAGTTTCAGCCCATTTGATATTAGGTTTTTTTAACATTTTCATAACTTCATATATTAATGCGGAGCCGACTCCTTTTAATTGATATTCTTCTTTACAACCAATCAAAGCCAAATCAATACCTTCTGGATGATTGATTTCTTTTAGAATCTTTACAAAGCCAAAAGGAAATAATTTTCCTTTTGTATCCCTAACCGATTTAGCGATAGATGGGAAGCACAATCCAAATGCTACCACTTTATCATTTTCATCAACTATTACAGTTACATTATCAATCTTAACAATTAATTTAAAATTAGAAATTAAATTTTCCTTCATTTTTTCAGTAAAAGGAACTGTTGCATAGATATTATTATATGTCTCATCAATTATATCAAAAAATTGATCAGCATATTTTTTTATAAATTCGTTAACATTCTTGCAAGTTGAAAAATGAAGATTAAATTTCTTCATAATCCTCTCCGTAATTTTCTTAAATCTTGGATCGATTTCTCCTTGTAAAGTCAGTTTTCTTTCAACCCAATCAACTTCTTTTATAAAACCATAATTTTCAATTAGTTTTTGATAATATTCATAATTATATTGTTCTTCAAAGGTAGATAACTCCTCAAATCCTTCTATTAAAAGACCTTCTCTATCTAAATCAGAAAATCCTAGAGGGCCTACAATCTCTTCCATTTTATTATCTTTAGCCCATTTAATAGATTGATCGAATAAACTAGAAGCAACTTCTTGATCATCGATAGAATCGAAACGAGTAAATCTTACCCTTTTTTGATTCCATTTTTTATTCGATGCATGTTGAATAATCGCTTGAATTCTACCGACCATTATTCCATCCTTATAAGCGGCAAAACATTTAGAAGTAGCTTGATCGCAATATAGATAATTTTTTTTAAATAATTTCTTTTCATCTCCATACAAACATGGAACATAATAAGGATTATTTTTATATAATTTTAAAGGAAAATTAATAAATTCTTTTATTTCTTTTTTAGATTTTACCTCTTTAACTTCTATCATAAAAACTACCTATTTTTCGCGTAAAATGAAACTCCTACTGTATCAGGACCACAATGCGCACCAGCTGTAGGATTAACATCAACAATCTCGATAGTTAGTTCGTTGTTATACTCTTTTTGAAGAGAATCACGAACCATATTTGCTAATTCCATAGCGTCACATTGACCAATAACCACTAAATGATTTTTGATATCTAAAGATAATTCTTTGACATATTTTACTAATGCAGCAATCGCATTTGATTTACCTTTTACTTTTCCTATATTTGTCATAATGCCATCTTTGGACATATAGATGATTGGTCTAATACCGATCATACCTCCGAAAAATGCCGCTAAATTGCTAACTCTACCTGATCTTTTGAAAAATTTTAAATCATCAGCGAAAAAATATGTAGCATAATGTTGCACTTCATTATTATGAAAAGCAATAATTTCATCTAAGCTAGCATTATTATTATACATTTTCACAATATCTCTTATTTGAATATATGAACAAATAGTAATACCTAAAGTATCTAATAATTCAATTCTTCTATTTGGATATTTTTCTTTAAGCTCATCTAAAGCTATGTCTAATGCCATAAAAGTACCTGACATTTTACGAGAAAAATGAACATACAAAATATCTTTTCCTTCTTGTAAAGAAGGTTCAAAATAATTGACATAATCTTGAGGAGAAATACCACAAGTTGTTGGAAGAGTTCCCCCTCTTAACATATTGTAATATGTTTTCGCGTCAAAAGTATCAAAATCCTCATATGGTTTAAAAGTAATGCCATTAACTATATAAGGCATCGAAATTAATTTTAAATTATTTTCTTTAGCAAATGATAAAGATATATCTTCATCTGAATCAATAAATAAATCGTACATTTTAACAACCTCACTCCTTAATTATGTCATATTTTGCGATATATTGGAAATATTTTTTATTTGTGTGCTAAAATAGAATCAATGAGAGGTCAAAATTATGATTAAATTAGTAATTGATTGTATGGGAGGAGATAATTCTCCATTAGTAAATATTGAAGGTACTTTAAAAGCTCTTGATGAATTAAAGGATTTACAAGTAATTTTCTGTGGTAAAGAAGATAAAATCATCCCAATTTTAAACAAATATAAATATGATAAAGAAAGAGTTCAAGTTGTTGATGCACAAGATGAAATTACATGTCACGATTCTCCAGTAGAAGCAATTTCTATGAAAAAGGAATCATCATTAGTAAAATCCTTAATGATATTAAAAAAAGATGATTCAGTTAATGGTCTAGTTAGTATTGGTTCAACAGGCGCAATAATATCAGGTGGCATCATGAAAATTGGAAGAATTAAAGGAATAAAACGTCCAGCTTTTTGTCCAATTTTACCAACAATGAATGGCGGAATTGTTGGAATCTGTGATAGCGGTGCTAATGTGGATTGTTCCCCATTATATCTACATCAATTTGCATTGATGGGATCATTATATTTACAAAGAGCCTATGGTATTCAAAAGCCAAGAGTAGCTTTGTTAAATCTAGGTTTAGAAGAAGAAAAAGGCGATATACTTCGCAAAGAAACATATCCTTTATTAAAAAATGATTCATCTATTAATTTTGTTGGTAATATGGAAAGCCGTGATTTTTTATCTGGAAAATTTGATCTAGTGGTTTGTGATGGTTTCGCTGGTAATGTATTAATTAAATCGACTGAAGGTGCATGTTTAGAAATGCTAAAATTATTGAAAAAGACATTTTATAGTTCATTAAAGAATAAATTAGGTGCCCTTTTATTAAAAAAAGATATTTATCAAATAAAAGATCGAATGGATTATAATAATTACGGAGGAGCAGTCCTACTAGGAGTCAAAAAGACAATAGTTAAAGGACACGGAAATTGTAAACCAATTAGTGTTTATCATTGTGTCAAGTTAGCATATACAATGGAGAAGAACAACTTAACTGACGCTATTGAAGAAGCAATAAATAAAAATGAGCTAGTAGAAGAATAATCTACTAGCCTTTTTCTTTAAAACTTTTTATGAATAATATATTCAAAACTAATCTAAATGAAATTTCTAAAAAGATACTGCAAATTACTAATACATTTTTATATTTTTCTAAGTATAGTTCAACTATATTAAATATATTTATTTTATTATTAATCATAAATATAAATCCAATGATAAGAAAAATTATATATATTGTATTAATTATTATGAATGATAAATAATTATATTTGCTTGTTAAATCGTTGTTTTTAAAAGAATAAATGCGATACATAGAAACAGAAAAAAATCCATAAAATAATGTTTGAATAAGCATATATGGTGCAATCGAATGCATATAATTAATTTCTTCGATAATATTTTCTCCATCAATGAGAAGAATTGAAGAAAAAAATTCATATATAGATTCACAATTATAATAAAATAATGTTTCTATAAGGGATAAGAATGTTATTAAAAAACAATATACTAATCCCCCAGTTTTAATCATATGTAAATATGAGTCTTCCTTTTGATTTTTACTAAAAATTAATTGCCCAAGAAATATTGCTATAAATAACGGTATAGCTATAAGAAATAGATTGATAAATAAGTTGATGGAAGAAAAAGAAATGATCAATTCACTGACGAATGTAAAGAAATAATAAAATGTATATAATCCAAGAAAGACTATATACATTTTGTTTTTATATTTTCTATCAGACATTAATTTCCTGATGCTTTAATTCGTGCCATAGCGCGTTTTAAAGCAATTTCCGCTCTATTCTTATCAATGTCAGGTGAATTATCATTTAGTCGATCTTGTGCCCTTTTAAACGCTTTTTTTGCTCTTTCAACATCAATTTCATCACTTAATTCAAAAGAAGAAACGATTAGTTTAGTTTCTTTCTCTCCTACTCTAAGAATTCCGGATGCACATGAAGCAATAAAAGAATTATTTTCATCAACTTTTATATTTACAACGTTAGGTACTACAGACGCAATCAGAGGAAAATGATTCGGTAAAATAGTAACATAACCAGCTTCCGTTTCAATATGTAATTTATCTATTTGTTTGTTAAATTTTTCTCCATATGGAGTAATTACTTTAAAGTCGATTTTCATAATTAGAG
>JBJFEV010000091.1:0-6818 GCA_051891155.1 Bacilli bacterium | reverse complement strand
CTTAATTCGCAAAATATTTCCCATTGGCATAACGATTGTGAAGTCGTTTATGTCAATCAAGGTACTATTGATATTATTGTTGAAGGGAATCTTTATACTCTTAAAGAACATGATTCAATCTTTATAGGTGGACAAAAAGTTCATAATATGCACGCTCAAAAAGAGAGCACGATCGTCTCAATAATCATCTTTAATCAAGAGATATATAACAATATCGCTTCTTCTATCGAGCTTGAGCAACCTATATTACATAGCGATTATCATCTAGAAAAAATATACGATTATCTATATTACGAATTAACTTCCAAACCATCATTTTATGAACAGAATACTATCTTTATTATCCAAAATTTACTTATCAATATTCTAAGAAATGAACCTACAATCAAAGTTAAAAACGACAAAAAAATAAACGCTAATCTCCTTAAATTATTTGATGAGATTAACTCTTCTTACCGCTATATAACATTTACTGATGCTAGTAATATCATGAATATGAATCCTAGTTATTTTTCCCGCTTTTTTCATAACTTCACCGGTATATCTTTTGTGAAATATTTAAACTGTGTTCGTGTAGAAAAAGCTATCGAATACCTTCATAATAATCCTGATTTAACTATGGTAGAAATTGCTGATTTATGTGGTTTTCAAACAATTAGAAATTTCAATCGTATCATCAAAGATTATACAGGATATTCACCAACAAATATTCCTTCGGATTATCGATTCAATGGATTAAATATGTATAAATCAAGTGAAATTAAAAATCCAACTCTTAATTGTTGTAAGTTAATAGAATTCTCTTCTCCTCATAATTAAATATAAATTATTTAAAGAGAGAATTCCTATAAAAGTACTCAGCAATGTAATATTAACTACTTTTTAGGCTTATTTTCTTTGTAGCAACACTATCTGCATATGCTAATCTAAAAGTAGGCCTCTTTCTAAGCAGCGCTAGTTGAAAACTATGCCATTTATAGATATCCTCACATGTAGGAGGATAAAGAAAGGTGTTATTACTTATGGATAAAGCAGCAATTATAAAATTGCATAAAGAAGGTAAATCTTATCGCCTTAAATCTTTATACGATTCATCTGAAAATGAGAAAGGAGACGAAATACGCTAATCCCTATAGGGATTGATTGTTATTCATTATTTCATACATTTTTATTTTCCAATTATTATGCATTTTTATCTTGCATTTTATAACATGTCATCTCTTTTCTTTTTTGCATCTTAATAGAAATATCATGCAATCTACCTGGTAATGCGAAAACAGTAATTAATACTTGACCATTAAAAATAAATAGGAAACCATCATAAACTCTCATATTATTTCCACATTTATTACCTGAGTAATACTTATAATCCATATAATTCCTTAAATACGCGTTAGTTATCTCAGAGCTTCTTAGGCCATAATCATAAGCTTCTATAGCTTCTTCAACTAGATTTTTCTTATTAACACCTATTCTTTTATATGTTTCCACAGTGCACTTTATATACCTCGAGGTTTGCTTGTCTTGGGTAAAAAAACAAGGTCATTTTATCTAGTCATTATCTATTTCCACGGACAACCCTAATTGCACGTAGTTGCAAAAACCAAATTTTTGGCAAAATAAAAAAGTGGCATCAAAACTGAAAATCCAACAATGAAGCCACTTTTTTAACTTTTCACCTTTCCTTCTTACATTCAAGTAAACAAACCGTCTCCACATGAAAAGTTTGAGGAAACATATCTACTGGAGTAACATCTTCAATGGAATATGAAGAAGATAATATCTTTAAATCTCTTGCAAGCGTTGCTGGATCACATGATACATAAACAATTTTTTTAGGCTTTGTATTAATTAATGTAGATAAAAACTTTTCATCTGCTCCTTTACGTGCTGGATCCATAATTACAACATCATAATTAATTCCTCTTTCTTTTTGACATATAATAAACTCTCCAGCATCACCTGAATAATATGAAACATTATTAATGTTATTGTTTCTAGCATTATTCTTAGCATCTTCAATCGCTTCTTTAACTATTTCAATACCATGTACTTCTTTTACATATTTAGAAGCAATAAGTCCTATTGTTCCTATTCCACAGTATGCATCCAAAAGTAAATCATCTTTACTTAGTGACGCTTTTTCTATTGCTAAAGAATATAATTTTTCAACTTGTATAGGATTTACTTGATAAAAAGACATTGCTGAAATATTAAAAGATACATCACAAATAGAATCTTGTATATATCCTTTTCCATAAAGGATTCTTTCTTTTTGCCCTAAAATAACATTTGTAGCTCTTGTGTTGATATTTTGCACTACAGTTACAATCTTCTTTTCCTGTTTAATTAATTCCTTAACAAAATTATTACGACTTGGAAAAGTATCACAATTTGTTACTAATACAACCATTATCTCATCATAATGAAGACTAGATCTTATTAATATATGACGGATAACACCTGTCCTTTTATCTTCGTCGTAAGGTTGAATTTTGAAACTTTTCATTAGTCTCTTTATCGTTTCTAAGATACGATCGGCATCTTCATTTTCAATATAACATTTTGTAATAGGAATAATATTATGTGTTCTTTCTTGATAAAAACCAGATACTATATTTCTTTTGTGATCTAATCCTACCGGCATTTGAATCTTATTACGATAAAAATAAGGATTATCCATTCCTATTGTATTATTAACTTCAATGTTCTTAAAACCACCGATTGTTTGTAAAGCTGTTCTTACTCTTTCTTTTTTAAATTCGAGTTGTGCTTCATAACTCATATGTTGTAAAGAACATCCTCCACATTTATCATAAACTGGGCAACGAGGCTTAACTCGATCTTTTGAGGTAGTAATAAGTTCTTTGACATATCCGCTGAATTGGTTAGAAGTATAATAGGTCATTACAATACGTGCTTTTTCTCCTTCTAATAAATTAGGAATAAAACCGACGTGATTCTTGTAATGGACACATCCTTTTCCATCAAATGACATATTTTCACATACCGCTTCAAATTCTACCTTTTTTGTTCCTTTATCCATATTTATTCTCCCAAAAAATTTAGCTTATCAATCAAAAGAAGGAGATCCTTCTCTTCTTTAATCACTATATTTGCTTTATTATAAGAAAACGTATCATTTATTCCACAAGTTATATAATTTAATGTAGATGCTTTATCTAAAATTTCTCTATTATCTGAAATAAGAATACTATCTTCTTCTTGATAAGAAAATTCTTTTATTCTTAAATATTTACTATTTATTCCTTTATTTTGAAGTAATGTAAATAAACGATTCATTCTATTTTTGGAAAAGTCATTACGCATGCATACATATACATTATTTATTTTTTTAATCTTTAAAAATTTTAGTAATACTCGTGCATTTTCTCCTTGAAAAAAAGCTCCTTCTTCCTTTTTATAATCATTGATAGCAAAAGCATCAACCCCGGCCCCATTCGCCCCTTCAATATCTAATAAACGATCACCAATTACAAGGCATTCTTTAGGAGAAATCTTGTTGTCCAACAAAAAGTCAATTAAAGATTGCGAAGAAGGTTTACCCGCTTCAAGTAAATAAGAAGTAAAATAATGATCTATCCCAGCATCTTTTAAAAATTTATAAGTTAATTCATTTCTATTAGTATAAATATAACATTTCATTCCTCTCTCTTTAACGAATTCTAACACTTCATTTACGCTTTCAAAAGCTTCTAATTCAGGTAAAGAGGTATCAGAAGCAAATATTTCTTCTAACTCATCAAAAATAGAAGGAGGAAAACCATACTTTCTAAATAAATGTCCTAAATCAACCATCGCATCAATAAATAATTCTTCATAAGAAACATCTATCCCTAAATGTTTTTTAATGATTTTTTTTATTGCATTAAGCGTGCGAGGATAAGAATTTATTAAAGTTCCATCTAAATCAAAAAATAAATGTTTGTACATATTAATTCACCATTATTTATTATACAAAAAAAAGCACCGACTTGCGATGCTTTAGTAAATCTTATCTTATTTAATTCCGTATTTTTTATTGAATTTATCAACACGACCATCTGCTTGAGTAAATCTTTGTTTACCTGTGTAGAATGGATGACAATTTGAACATGTATCAACTTTGATTTCTTTTACTGTTGAGCCAGTTGTAAATGTAGCTCCACAAGTAACACATGTTACCTTTGTTTCATAATAATTTGGGTGGATATCTTTTTTCATGCTTACGTTCTCCTTTTGCCTTAAACCTCTTTTGTGTTTAAAGTTAGCGTAGTTATCTTAACAAATAAAACTATTCTTGTCTAGTGATTTTTATATAAAACCACAATATTTTTATAAAAATATAAAAATTGTTTTCTATAGAGAAAAACAAAATAAAATATATACTAATTCATCATTTATTTTCTTTTATTCAGAATTATATTATTTATTTTCAAGTAGTGATAAAATTATTTAAAACAAAGGAGAAAATTTTATGAAATTAGAAGATAGATTTATAAATTACGTAAAAATAGATACAATGAGCGATGAATATTCTACATCCACTCCATCCACTATGAAGCAATTTGATTTAGCTAAGCAATTAGAGGAAGAACTTTTATCTTTAGGAATAAAAGATGCCCGTTTGACTTCTCAATGCGTTGTATATGGAACGCTTGAAGGTGATGAAAGTAAAGATACTATCGCCTTAATTGCCCATATGGACACTTCTCCAGAAATCCAAGGTGGTAACTTTCAACCGGTAATAATCAGAAATTACGATGGAAAAGATATCAAATTAAACGAAAAATACACTTTATCTACTTCGTTATTTCCTTTTTTAAAGAACAACAAAGGAGAAGATTTATTAGTTACTGATGGTAACCATTTATTAGGTGGCGATGATAAAGCAGGAATTGCTATCATCATGGATGTAATCCAATATTATGCTTCTCATCCTGAAGTAAAACATGCTCCTATAAAAATATGTTTTACTCCTGATGAAGAAGTGGGAAGAGGAAGTGAAAACTTTTCTACCAAAGAAATGGGGAAAGCAAAATTTGCCTATACATTAGATGGAGGTCCAATTTGGGATATCAACTTTGAAACTTTTAACGCCTATAGCGTAAACGTAGATATCCAAGGCGTATCCATTCATCCAGGAAGTGCCAAAGGAATTATGGTTAATGCTGCGCTTGTGGCTAATGAATTTATTTCCCTTCTACCAAGCGAACAAATTCCTTCTAAAACTGAAGGTTATGAAGGATTTAATCATCTTTGTAATATCGAAGGAGGAGTAGATCATGCAACTATAGACTATATCGTTAGAAATCATGATGATGACAAAGCAAAAGAACAAATAGCATTGATGAAAGACATAGGAAAGAAATTACAAGAAAAGTATCCAACTTCAAAAATAGAATTAACCATTAAAGAACAATATAAGAATATGCGCACTTATTTTAATGGCGACATGAGTGCAGTAGATAAAGCAGTTAGAGCTTTAAAAAAGCATAACATCGAACCAACATTCACTCCTATAAGAGGTGGAACAGATGGAGCTAATATTACCTTTATGGGCCTTCCTTGTCCAAATCTAGGAACAGGAGATTATAATTGTCATGGCCGTTACGAGTATGTTTCTCTTACCCAAATGTATCAAATGGTAGAGGTTATTAAATCTTTATTAGAAGAATAAGTTATATAACCAATTCCTTGATCGACAACGACAATAATTCCATTATCTACATCAAGTAGTTCAATCTTTTCCTTATATTTATCAAAATAAGTGAAAGTATAAGCGATAAGATAACTACTTTTCTTTTTATCAAAAAAAGAAACGTTAATATGTAGATAACTCCTTTGGTAAGCATAAAAAAACTTTACCTCTTCTTTTTGAAGTATTTCTATTTCTTTTTCTTCTATTTTATTTTCTACTTTATGACGATAATAAACAAAGGAAGTAATTAAAATAGCGGTGCATAACAAGATAAAATAGATAAAAATAGTTTTAAAAAATTTAACAAAAAAAGTCATAGATAATCACCTACGACTAGTATTAACATTTATTTGTTTTTATTTCTTTTTTCCTTAAAATAATCTTTTAATAATAAAGAACATTCTTCTTTTAATACAAAAGGGGTAACTTCTGGATAATGATTTAAACGTTCTATTTTCAAAAGATTGATAGAGGAACCAAAAGCTCCACCTTTAGAATCTTCAGTTCCATAGACAACGCGTTTTATCCGACTTTGATAAATAGCGCCCGCACACATTAAGCAAGGTTCTAAAGTGCAATATAAGGTGCAATCGATTAACCTCCATGCTCCTTCCTTTTTTGATGCCTTTTTTAAAGCATTTATTTCCGCATGAGAAATAACGAGCTTATCGTTTTCTTTGGTGTTATGACCTCGAGCAATTATTTTATCCTCTTTAACTATCACACATCCTATTGGCACTTCATCTATTAAAAGTGCTTTTTTAGCTTCTTTTATGGCTTCTTTCATATAATAAGCATCGTCTTTCATCATTTCACATCCTTTATATAAAAACCACCGCACACGTTCGAAGAGCTTAAGGCTGCTACCTTCCGATCCTGACCTGGTTCACTTTCGAGACGTCGCGATGGCATAGTTATTATAGCATATAAAAAAGAAATAACAATAAATAAATTAATATATTCTTGTAAAAAAAGACCGCTTAATCGCGGTCTCCATCTTTACTATTTAACTGGCTTTAATACTTCAATTCCACCCATATAAGGTCTTAATGCTTTTGGTACTTTGATAGAACCATCTGCTTGAAGATTGTTTTCGATAACAGCAATTAATCCTCTA
>JBJFEV010000090.1:0-6903 GCA_051891155.1 Bacilli bacterium | reverse complement strand
AACACAAAAGATACTACTTAATTAAATATTAATACACAATTTAATTTGTACTTGATAAAGGGAGCACTTTAATATAATATAATAATAACAATTGTCAATAAGGGGGGAGAAATATGAAGAAAAGATTTCTTCTTATATTATCGATATTAGTTTTATCTTCATGTGGGAATAAAACTAATTCATCAAGCAATATTAGAAATAGAACAGAATTTGGTAAATATGTCGATAAATGTATTGAAAAAAATGGAAGAGAAGGATTTACCGATGGTTGGCATGAAATAACTATGTATGGAGAATATTGCTATGAAAAGGACACTACTGATTTTTCAATAAATAGATATCAATATACTTTTATAGGTGATTTAACTTTTTTAGATGAATATTTAGGGATAGTCACATCTTCTTCTTTCTATATGAAAGTGAATGAAGGCATAGTTAATTATGACGTTTGGTATAATGATCATACATATTTTGTAGAACGTTATGCCGAAGCATATGATATGAAAATTCGATATACATATGGAGGAGAAATGGAGAAAGATCCAACTATAGTAATAAATCACTTTTATGATTTTGCATATAATTATGCTCAAACAATCTTAAAAAATCCTGAGACAGATGAAGAATATGAATATACATTTAATGAAGAATTGTTTACAGGATCATATTGTTATCAAAAAAATCAGATGTCGATATTCGAAGATGTTTTATATGAGTATAGTAATTATGAATTAATTCATAAAAGAAAATCTATGGTGATTTATTATGAAGCAGCGGATAAAGGAAATGTTAGCTGTTATAGACACGGATATACTGATGAAAGGAAAACAAATCCTATTGATATTGATGTTCCAAAAGAGCATATGTTTGATTTAGATGAACTTCGCGCTAAAGTATTTGATCCTAGTGAAATTTACTTACCATTTCTTACATAATTAATAAAAGGAGGTATGTATGACAACTACAACTTTTTTAATTACCCTATCTACTATTATTTCTATGAATAACATTAGTGAAAATAGAATAAATAGCAACATTAATTATCCTAACGCAAATAGCATTTCAACATTTGATTCTTCAACGTCAGCAGCTATAGAACCAAATGATAATATTAATGAAGCAATTTCATTAGTTGAAGAAGGATTTCATTTAGAAGATATATATACAAATAGCTTTGATGCAACAATTGATTGTCACTTAGGGGCTTCAGATTCGGATTTTTATTATGTTCCTATCCTAACAGATACTGAAATGACAATAAATGTTAGGGAATCTGAAAATTATCCTTTTGAAATGTATGTATACACTTATATTTATAATGAAGATGGTATAAGCGAAAATAAAGCATGCAAATCATTGCATACTTTACGTGAAGAGGATAATGAAAATCAAAAATATAAAAGTTTTAGTATTGATGCATCTCCTGGAACATATGTTATATTAATAAAAAGTGATAGTGCAAGAGAACAAAGAGTTATAGTTAATTATCATATATCTTTGAGATTAGAGAAAAAAGATCAAAATACAGCACCACAAAGTATGGGTGAACTTAAGTACTGCAAAGGAGCGTTTGGCGCGGTTTGGAAATCAGATTATCTTCCGGTACTTAACGATGCATTATTAAAACCTTATCAATGTTTAACATATTACAAAGAAGGAACTTATGGAATTGAAAATCGTGATTATGCATTAGAAGAATTGATGAGGATATCTAATGGAGAAAATATACATTTAGCGACATATTATCTTTGGGATGGTGAAATGATATGTTTGCTAAACTCAGTTTATAGCAGTATATATAAATGTTTGGAAGAAAATTTTTCGAATAGTGATAAACTGAGAGTGGAATTTGAACTTGTTAGAGATGAAATAGGAAGAGTTACTTCTATAGGAGGTAAATTGTTTAATATTTTAGGGGATTATGCTTCATTTTCAACATTATCGATATTAAGTGCTAATACTTTTTTGAATATATTTAACTATTCGTTGGTTTCTTATCTAGAATCATTAATACCTACATATTCTTATGTAGATTATCAATACTTTAATTGGCTAAAATCTTATCTTTATACTATACCAAATTTATCTGAAAATGACCAAATAAAATATTGGAAAAATTTTGTGAATAATAGTGCACTTATAATACCAATTTATTATAGATTAACTGTCCAAAAAGGGGTATTCTCTATTAACGATGAATATCAAATTGATTTCTCTGCAACACTTGAAGAGAATCAATCACTTACAAATCTTTATCATTTGGATGATGATTTGCCTGTTGTAGTTAGTGATGATTTTTATTTCCGAGGTAAACTTTATGGTATGAAATATGGAAGTGATAATGAGATATTAATTGAAGATGCAAGATTCATTCCTTATGAAAGTATTCAACCTGATGTTTTAGAAGTTGGCATAACAGATTCCGTTCCGAATTTAAATAGGAAAGAAATGAAATGGTACAAATTTGTGGCGGAAACTGAGGGGGACTACTCTTTGGCAATATATAGAAAATATTCAAATAATTCATACGAGGATTATGCCACAGATTGCTCCTTGAGTGTCTATAATCAAATTTATTATGGATATGATGAATCACACGCCATTTATTCAACAAATGTGGGTTATTATGAGGGTGATGTAGTATTAGGCCCATATTATGAAGCTCATCTACAAGAAGGTCAAACTTTATACTTCAGAATTAATGGCGTTAATTTTAATTCTATTGATTTATGCACAATCACAATTAGAAATTACTTTGCAAATAATATGAATATAGAACAGAGTAATCATGTTCACACTTATATTAATGAGTATATTTGGAATTCTCTAACAAGACATATTTCTGTTTGTGCATGTGGAGCTCAACAATTCGAGCATCATGTTATTACTGGTTCATCAAGCTCAATAGGAAGATATGCTACTTGTGCTTTATGCCATGGCAGTGCTTCTGTAGGAATTGTAAATGAATATTCATTGCGAAATAATGTTGAGTATGAGTTAAGAGAAGATGGACTATATTATCCTTTACACACATATATAGCAAACGGAAATATTGTACTTGATTATGATGATAGTATTGCTTTTATAAATAACAATCGTAATTTATACGATATTATCGGTAATTAAGGAGGACTATGAAAAAATTATCATTATTACTTATTACTTTGTCATTGATAACTTTTACTTCATGTGGTGATAAAGAAACAGTGTCACAAAAGACAGAATTGGATATATTTAAAGAGCAATATAAAGAGAAATATCCTAATGGATATACATTAAGTGATGGTTTTTACATTATAAGAAAACAAATTCATTTAACAAGAAATAGTATGCTTGTAAAGGATTATAATTCTTCTTTTTATGGTGAATTATCCGCGGTTCATTGTCTACAAAATAGCATATGTGGCCATTCTTCTTCTTTCAGATACGATGAAGCAATCTATAACAATTATCGTGAGTTTTATAAATGTGAATACATGGTTAAAGATAATCAATATACCAAAAAAGATACAATACAATATTTAGAAAATGATTATTATTGTAATAAAAGTTATTTATATAAATGTGATATTGATTATGTTCCTATAATCAAAGTTAATATTGGCGACGAACTAGTTAAATATAGTATTTTTGATGAAGAAAAAATAGAAGAATCAGGGATGTTTCATTGTTTGATTTTATTCGATAATAATAGAGTAATGTGTTCGCTTAATCCTATATCAAGTCAATCCTATCCTAATGCTTCTTATAATTATATTTATCAATTTTCTTCTATGTTAGAAGTTGAAAGTATTTATTATAAAGAAGTTGTAGAATATAAAAACGGTGATGATATAGAAATTTATAATTATACATGCAATATAATGAAATCGGCAGGAGGAACAATATCTCTTCATGAGGGAGAAGATTTTCTTCCTACAAGTGAATTTTTATATGAAATCAATTTTTAAGTTATAGAAAAAGAAACCTATTATACTAATTTTAATTTTGGTTATAAAACGGAAATTAACTTTACAATTTACATTTACAAATTATTATAAAAATTTATCTTTACAAACAAAATAAAACATTATATTATAGATAAGCCATAAAGAGAAGGCGAGAGACAAGCTCTTTGACCCTTCAGCAACCAGATTTAATAGTCAAGGTGCTAAAGCTTGAACGATGGGATACTTAAATTACTAGTCTCATCTTGGCGAAAGATGAGATTTTTTTATGGCAGAAGGAGAAAATATGGAAAAATATTATTTTACATCTGAACAAGTTACCGAAGGACATCCAGATAAGATTTGTGATCAAATCTCTGATGCCATTTTAGATGAATGTTTAAAACAAGATCCTTTATCACGTGTTGCATGCGAAACTACCGCATGGACAGATGCAGTTCACGTTATGGGGGAAATTACTACAAAGGCAAAAGTTGATTTTGAAAAAGTAGCGCGTGATACAGTAGCAAAGATTGGTTATGTGATAGATGATATTGGATTTAATAAAGATACTTTTAAATTTCATTGCACTCTTAATTCACAATCAGAAGATATCGCTATGGGAGTAAATTCATCATTAGATGATGCTTCAACTTTAGGGGCAGGCGATCAAGGCATGATGTTTGGCTATGCTACTGATGAAGCAGAAGATTATTTACCTTTAACACTTCATTTGGCCACTAAACTTATGAAGAGATTAGCTGAAGTAAGAAAGAATAATGTTCTTTCTTATCTAAGACCAGATGGAAAAGGACAAGTTACTATTGAATACGTTGATGGAAAACCTACACGTATTGAAGCAGTAGTAGTATCAAGTCAACATGCTGATTATGTTTCTTTAGATCAATTAAGAAATGATATTAAAAAAGAAGTTATCTTAAAATCATTACCTAGTGAATTGATTGATGAAAATACTAAAATTTACATTAATCCTACAGGTAGATTTGTAGTTGGTGGTCCAAATGGTGATACTGGATTAACCGGAAGAAAGATTATCGCGGATACTTATGGGGGTGTTGCATCTCACGGAGGAGGTGCATTCTCAGGAAAGGATCCAACTAAGGTTGATAGATCAGCAGCCTATATGGCACGTTATATTGCTAAAAATATCGTAGCTAATGGATTTGCACATAAATGTGAAGTTCAACTTGCATATGCTATTGGAGTTGCAGAACCTGTATCTATATATGTAAATACGAAAGGAACAGGAAAAGTTGATGATACAACTTTAACTAAATGGGTAAAAGAACATTTTGATTGTCGTCCAGCATCAATAATCAAATTATTTAATTTACGTGCTCCAATTTATCATTTAACATCTGCTTATGGCCATTTTGGTAAAGAAGAATTACCTTGGGAAAAATTAGATGTTTCCTTAAAAAACACATTGAAGTTTTAACTTGGCATAGTCCAAGTCTTTTTTGTAAAAATTTTATTTAGATGATTTTTGTGGCGATTATTATAATGAATTCAAAAAAATAATAATTAATATCACATGTAACCGTTTTCATAAATTAATTTTTTAAGCAATTTACACGTAAAAATAGGCGATTTATACATTTATTGCTATTTGTTTTAAGAAACATATTTTATTTAAAATATGTAGCTGAATATGGTTTAATTTATTTTCAACTGGCAGTTGAATTTTTTCAAATACAGGTTTGTTGCAAAAAGTTAATGAAAAACTATATACTTAAAATGTCTAAAGGGAGGGACAACAACATGAATAAAGAAAAAATGGGTTTATTTCTATCCGAATTAAGAAAGGAAAGAAATTTAACATTGCAAGATGCAGGAGAAATATTTCTTGTATCGTTTCAAGCAATATCAAAATGGGAAAGAGGAGAATCAGTACCAGATATTGCGATTTTGGAACAACTCGCTAAATTCTATAATGTATCTATTGAGGAAATACTTAATGGAGAACGTAAAGCAAAAGAAGTACAAGTGGAAAAAGTTGAAATTAAAGAAGAAAACAAACCTCAGATTAATAAAGGACCTAAAGCTATACTTTTAGATATTTTATTTGGATCTTTATTTCTATTATTTATATTCTTTATTGGATTTTTTGATCACTTAGAATTTGAAGAAACAATAAGAGGACCATTTTATAATACCTTTGTTTCAGTCAGTGTAAATATGTATGATTTAATTTTTTCATCATCGTATAAAATTGGAAATGTATTCTTGATGTTGTCGTTTGTTTGCTTCATTGCATCTACAATATTCTGTATCTTATGTGGAACAGCAATGAAAAAAATAAAAAGTGGTTATATATGTAGGAGAATATTTGCATATGCTGCGACAGTTTGCGCAATGATTTATGTAACAATAATTTCACAATATTTTATTTTTGGAGCCATAATATATCTACTATATATCCTTACTTATACTTTCCTTGTTATCCTATTAAAAGGTTTTCAAGAACAAGGACCAACTTATGACGTTTCAAAGAAAATGAGAAAAGTTTATGTAATTATTTCTTATGTATACGTGGTCATTGGAATAATTATTTTATTATCAAGAGCATATAGACAAGCTGTTTTCCAAGCAATATTTATATTATCCATAGGAATATTAAGCATAAATGAAATTACTCAAAGAGCTAAATGCGAGAATAGAATAGTATATCTTTCAATGATGATAATTTCTATAGTCCTATCTTTAGTTGTAGGATGTGATGAATATGAAGATTCTAATATACAAACTGGAGTATTTTTAATTTATTCGTTTCCATATATTATTTTCTATGTAATTTACATGTCAATTTTTAAAAAGAAAAGTGATTCTTATCTCACATATGAAAGATAGAGAAAAATTAATACCAATAAAAAAAGTGTCACGAAATGTGGCATTTTTTAGTTTGTGTGCCGGGCATGGCATTAATCTTACTGGTGAAAGTCCAGTCACGGGTATT
>JBJFEV010000089.1:0-6907 GCA_051891155.1 Bacilli bacterium | reverse complement strand
GGTAAACAAGGACGTTTCAGACAAAACTTACTTGGAAAACGTGTTGACTATTCAGGACGTTCAGTTATTGCTGTTGGACCTTCACTTAAAATGTATCAATGTGGAATCCCTCGCGAAATGGCAATTCAATTATTTAGACCATTCATCGCTTCTGTTATGATTAAAGAAGGTATCGCTTCTTCTCATAAACAAGCAAATAAGATGATTGATCACTATGATGAAAAAGTCTTAGATATCGTTGAAAGAGTTATTAAAGAACACCCAGTTTTATTAAACCGTGCTCCAACTCTTCATAGACTTGGTATTCAAGCATTCCGTCCAGTTATCGTTAATGGTAGAGCTATTCGTCTTCACCCATTAGTTTGTACTGGTTTCAATGCTGACTTTGATGGTGACCAAATGGCGGTTCACGTTCCTCTTTCATATGAGGCTCAAAAAGAAGCATTAACATTGATGTTAGCTTCTAACAACATTTTAGGTCCAAAAGATGGAAAACCTATTGTTACTCCATCACAAGATATGATTTTAGGTAACTATTATTTAACTCTTGAAAAGGATAAAAATGATTTCTTAAAGCACGCTTCTGATTGCCGCGCAAGAGGTGATGAAGAAGAGGCAGAAAGATATGAACTTTATGCTACTAGTGAAGGCAAAGTATTTAGAAATATTGATGAAGTTATGTTAGCATATCAA
The DNA here is from genome assembly GCA_051891155.1 of Bacilli bacterium. Taxonomy (GTDB): domain Bacteria; phylum Bacillota_I; class Bacilli_A; order RFN20; family CAG-449; genus UBA3210. The sequence continues at coordinate 6,214 of JBJFEV010000089.1, read as the reverse complement.
ACTCATCAAATTCATTTACATAACAGAATTGCTCTTCCTGGTTATGCAATGAATAAAGATGGACTTACTGATGAAATGAATAAATCTTATTTAATCACAACAGTAGGTAAGGTTATTTTCAATCAAATTTTCCCATCTGATTTCCCATATTTAAACAATACAAGTAAAGATAACTTACTTTCAGATCAAGAAAAATTCTTTGTTCCAAGAGGAACTAATATCAAAGAATATATCGCTTCATTACCATTAAATGATCCATTTATTAAGAAGAATATTGGTGCAATTATTAATGAAGTATTTAAACGTTATCAATCAACTAAAACTTCAGAAGTTCTAGATAAATTGAAAGACCAAGGATTTACATATTCAACAGTTGCAGGTATTACTGTTTCAATTGCTGATATTTCTGTAATTCCAGGTAAAGCAGAATTGATTGAAGATGGCGATAAGAAAGTTGCGAAAGTACAAAGCTTATTTGATCGTGGCCTTTTAACTGATGAAGAAAGACATAAACAAGTTATTGATGTTTGGACTAGAGTTAAAGAAAAAGTTGAAGATATCTTAAAAACCACTATTAACGCTGATAAAGAAAACCCAATCTATATGATGAGTAAATCAGGTGCCCGTGGTAATACTTCTAACTTCGTTCAATTGTGCGGCCTTCGTGGATTGATGGCTAACCCTTCTGGTGAAACTATCGAATTACCAATTAAATCTTGTTTCCGTGAAGGATTAAATGTTTCTGAATTCTTTATTGCTACTCACGGTGCTCGTAAGGGTGGTGCTGATACTGCATTAAAGACTGCTGACTCAGGTTATTTAACAAGAAGACTTGTCGACGTTTCTCATGATGTAATTGTTAGAGAAGAAGATTGTGGCACTGATCATGGTACATGGGTATATGCAATCAAAGATACTAAGAAAGATTCAATCATCGTTCCTTTATACGATCGTTTAGTTGGAAGATTTGCAATGTATGATGTTGTAAACCCAAATACTGGTGAAATTATCGTTGAAGGCAATACTATGATCAATGAAGATGAAGCAAAAGCAATCATCGATGCTGGTATTGAAAAAGTTCAAATTAGATCATTATTTGGTTGTGAAACTAAAGATGGTGTTTGTGTACATTGCTATGGTAGAAACTTAGCAACTGGTAAGTTAGTAGAATGTGGCGAAGCTGTCGGTGTTATGGCCGCTCAATCTATTGGTGAACCTGGTACACAATTAACAATGAGAACATTCCATACTGGTGGTGTTGCTGGTGGCGATATTACACAAGGTTTACCTAGAGTTGCTGAATTATTTGAAGCACGTAACCCTAAAGGTGAAGCTCTCATCACTGAAATTTGTGGTACTGTTACTAATATTAAACAAGAAGGTGGCCGTTTCACAATTACAGTTAAGAATGATCTAGAAGAAAAAACTTATGTTACAAATTATGGCGTTAAGTTAAGAGTTCAAGTCGGTTCTGAAATCACTAATGGTGATAAGTTAACTGAAGGTGCAATCAACCCTAAAGAATTGTTAAGAGTTTCTGATATTACAAAAGTTCAACGTTACATTGTTAAGGAAGTTCAAAAGGTTTATAAAGGAAATGGTATTGATGTTTCCGATAAGCATATTGAAGTAATCGTAAAACAAATGTTACGCAAGATCTTAATTGTTGATGCTGGTGATACTAATATGTTGCCAGGTACAAAAGTCGATATCTTAACATTTACAAGATTAAATGAAGAAGCAATTTTAGCGGGAAATCGTCCAGCTGTTGGTACTCCACTTGTTCTTGGTATCACTAAAGCCGCTCTTGATACTGAATCATTCTTATCAGCCGCTTCATTCCAAGAAACAACAAGAGTATTAACTGATGCTGCAATTAAAGGTAAAATTGATTACTTACATGGCTTAAAAGAAAACGTTATGTTAGGTAAATTAATTCCAGCTGGCACAGGATTAAGAGAAGAAGAGGAAATTGAAGAAGAATACTTTGAAAAAGAAGATCTATCTCCAATGGCTTCAGCACCTGTAGAAGCTGACGAAGAAAATGCTAACGTAGTTAATTTCTTAAAGTTTGATTAATAAAAAAATAACTTGCTGATTTTTATCGGCAAGTTTTTTTATCACACTTTTCTCTATGCTTAAAAATGCTTGAGTCATTGCAACAACAATTTACAAATATATTATTAAGATGTAAAATAACAAAGCGTGGAGGAATTTATGGAATACAATATGAAATTAGGCTGGATCGAAGTAATATGCGGTCCGATGTTTGCTGGTAAAAGTGAAGAATTGATAAGAAGAATTAAAAGATTAGAATACGCTAAAAAGAAAGTTGTCGTTTTTAAACCAACTATCGATAATCGCTACTCAGATAATGAGGTTGTTTCTCATAATAAGAGAAGTACTAAATGTTATAATCTTGAAAAGGCTATAGATGCATATAAATATATCGATGAAACAACGTACGCTGTAGCTTTTGATGAAGTGCAATTTATGGATGAACAAATAATCGAGGTATGTGAAAAACTAGCTCAAGAAGGAAAAAGAGTAATATGTGCTGGATTAGATTTAGACTTTAGAGGTGAGCCTTTTTCTATAATGCCGGAATTATTAACACGAGCGGAATCTGTTACTAAACTAAATGCTATATGTGTCAAATGTGGCTCTTGTGCTACAAGAACACAAAGAATAGTCAATGGTATTCCGGCTCCATATGATTCTCCAATTGTAATTGTTGGTGCTTCTGAAGCATATGAACCTCGTTGCAGACATTGCCATGAAGTTCCAAATAAAAAGTCATTTTTTATAAAATAAAAACATCAATTTATGCATTGATGTTTTCTTTTTGACTTATTTTTTCTTTTTTAATACGTATTACTTCTATTTGATTTTCCTCGATTAAATCTAGATGATATAAGGCTGGGCTTAATGCTTTAATAATTAAATATAATACTAGAGATTGAGGAACTAAGAATATGATGTTTTTAGGAAGAGAGAAAATAAGTGCATAAGATAAAGTTTGATCGAAAGTATATGAACAAATAATTCCCCAGCATATCGAACCAACAACTACATTCATTAAAAAGTTGACAAATATTCTAGCGATAAAGCAACGGGAATAAGATACTCTTGTTCGATAAAGAAGGATACCATAAATAAAACCAGTTAATGCAGCTTGAAGAGTATATCCGATGAAGAAAGTCATGGAACTTTGATAAAGAATATATCCTAATACATCCGATAATATACCTAAGATAAATCCAGCGATAGGTCCATAAATCATCGCTGCTGTAGCAAAGAATATATATGTTAATGAAATACCTAAATTACCAAAACCAGTCGGTAAGGAAAAAGCTTTACAAATTAACATTATTCCCAAAAGCATGGCAAGAACAGTAATGCTTTTTACGGATTTAAAAGCTTTTAATGCTTCTTTCCAGTAATTTTTATGAAATGGAGAGAAGAATGTTTTTTCATTGTCATAAGGCGTCAATTCAATTTCTCCATACTTTTTAAATTTAAATAATGAGAAGAAGATGTAAATGGAAGTTAATAATAGACTTGTTCCTGCACTAACACTATAAATAATGACATTGTTAACTGGACTAATTTGTTTAAAATCTAATTCTTCATAAAGATCGAGATTGTATTCGTTAGCTGAACAATATTTTGTAACAGCAGTTTTTAAAAATGTTTTAGCTCTAGTAGATACTGTTTTAGATGTTTTTATAAAGAAATCTTCATAATATGATGATTTTGTAGTAATTGTATAAGTATTATCTATATTAGAGATAGATATAGCATTTTTACTAATGATTTCTTTTACATCAATTTCATCATAATAGTGATTATCTTTATTTTGAAAATCCTCTTGTACGCTCAGAAGAAATTCTTCGCTTAGAAATGAGTCAAAAGAAATTTCTTTTTCCGCAGTTACATCAAATGAAAATTGATATTCACTTGTATAGGTTTTAATAACATTAGTTACGGTAAAACCTAATAAAAAGGAAGAAAAAATAATCAATAAAATAATTAGTTTTTCTTTCCATAAATGTTTTAAATATTCTTTCATAAAAAAAGACCTCCCGAATATTGTTCGCAAAGGTCCGCTCTTGCTATTAACACAGCGGACGCGTTAGAAAACCGCCACAATGTGTTCGTCGTAAATTGTCTTCCCCAAAATACGCACTTTACGCTTTCTAACTTCTCTGTAATTACTTTTCTATTATAACAAATACGCATATATATGCAAATAAAAGAATTGTGAAAATGCATACATTTGTAATCGAGATTTTTATCTTAAAAACACCTATAAATTATGCGTGTTCGTAAAATAGTGAAAAATTGTTAATAATGTTTTCTCTTGAAAGACACTAAGAATGTGAGAATTTTGAGTATTATTCATAAATCACCTATTTTAAGCGAAAAAATCAGTATATTTAAAATTTTTTCGAAAGTAGAAAAAATAATAAAAAAAATGTAATAATGTGTACGCGATACAAACAATTATAGTGTTTTTTGTCTTTTGTGGAAATGATAAAAAATTTTTTATTGACTTTATTTCTCTAAGGTGGTAAAAATGTGACTATACTAATTTAGCAATGACCGTATGTGTATTTACTAGATAGTATTTATAAAAAAAGGAGGAAAGGATTCCATGAAAAAAACAAAAACATTATTGTGTGTTTCTGCTATGGTTATCAGTGGATTATCATTTGCTGCATGTTCAGTAGGTAATAAAGCTTCTTCAAGCAATGATACTACTTCAGCTGTTACTTCTAATGACCCAGCATCAAGCACACCATCAACTTCCGAAGTTGATTATCACATCGAATTAGATGAATATAAGCTATATATTAAAGCTGATTTAGCTGATTATGTTGCTGGTGTTGTTAAACAAGTTACTGATACAACTGTTTTAGGAAATATTGAAACAGCTAGAGCAGCAGCTCAATCAAATATTGAATCAGCTTCAAACGTATCAGCTGTTATGGCTGCATACAAAGCAGGTAAAACTGCTATTGCAGATTGCATTCCATATGCATCAGGCATTAAATCTTATTCTTCAGAATCAGATGAAGAAAAGACAAATATCTTAGGTACATTAGAATCATATGCAGTTAGAAATGTTATGACAGGTATCTCACTATTTGAAAATGGTGGATATGTAATGTACAACTCACGTGTTAAATTAGGCACAGAAAACTACATCCCAGGCTATGGCTTTGGTACTTTAGCAGAAGGTTCAATTACTGAAGATTTAGCTACAGAAACTAATGCAGATTGGAAAAGATATTATCATACAACTGACTCTTCAGATCCAGGTACAGCAAACTACTTAAACGACCAAGGATCACAAGTTGGTAATTACTATGATTATATTGGTGCTTCATTCTATACAACATTTATGAATGAAACAAAAGATGGTTATGACTGGGTTCCAGAATTAGCAAAAGAAAAACCAGTTGCTGTTAATGCAGTTAACGGTCAAGCTACACAATGGAAATTTGAAATTAGAACAGGTGCTTCTGATGGATTAAAGTACAATACAAACTCTACATTAAGAGCAAAATATAACAACAGATTAGTTGCAGCTGAAGACTATATCACACCATTTAAATTATTATTAACACAATCTAATAATTTATATCGTGGTACAGAATTAGCAGGTTCTACATCAGGCGCTATTAAAGGTGCAAAAGCTTACTACGATGCTTCAAAGAATGGTTATGATGAAGAAGCATGGTCAAAAGTTGGATTAAAAGTTACTGAAGAAGGTGGAAAGACATATTTCAATGTTGAATTCACAACTCCATTAACACAATTCTACGCAATGTACTATATTGCATCATCTCTATATATGCCAGTTCCTCAAGAATTTATCGATGAAGTTACTGTTGAAAATTATTTAGGTTATAATGCAGACAAAACACAAACTCCAGTTGATAACTCATTATCTTTAGGCGCATATACATTAGAAGCATGGGAAACAGATAAACAAGTAGTTTTCAAAAAGAATCCTAACTATGTATTTGCTTCAACAAAATACGCTATTCCAGGCGTTAAGATTTCAATTTTAAAAGCTGCTGCTACTGATGAAACAGCTAATATTAAAGAATTCTTAGCAGGTAATACTGACTCTACAGGTATCCCTCAAACTATGTTAGAAGACTATAAGAATGACCCAAAAACAAGAAAAACAACAGGTGATTCT
>JBJFEV010000088.1:0-29056 GCA_051891155.1 Bacilli bacterium | reverse complement strand
GTTTTAGTTTCTTTGGAGCTTTTAAGAAATAATTAACTGCTTCTGATAAAGGAGTTCCACTTTCAGCATTGATAGAGTGTAGATAATCATAAATATCATTAACTATCATTTCATATTCTTTACTTTGCCTTTTTTTGTATATTGCTAGAGGGCCTAGTTTTTGCAAAGAAAAGTTTGCTTCTTCATGAAATAGTTTATCTATCTTATTAACCATTTCTTGCTTATATTCCACATTTTAATTTTGCATTCTTTTCATAAGATTTCCTCCGTTCAATCTTCTTATGATACTTTTGTTTTCTTAGCATATAGTTAAAGTATACAAAGGACTTTTTACAAAAATACTAAAGATAATATTTACGCACTATTTCAAAATTGAAAAATACATTTACTTCTTCTCAAAAAAATTTTTTAAAGTATATAAATTATTCATTTAATTCCATCATGAAAATGGAAATTTTATTAATATTAATATATATATTAATTTTAGAAGTAAAAAAAATCATAAATTTAAAAAATAAAAGTTGAATATATTACCCATTGTTGATACAATTATCTACGGCAATAATTCGCCAATTTGTAGTCCCGGTAAGACAAACAAATCATTAGGAGGAATTAATTATGCAACGTCAAACAACAATTGCAAAAGCCCAAGATATCGAACGTAAATGGTTCGTTATTGATGCAACAGATCTTCCATTAGGTCGTTTAGCATCAGAAATCGCAGTCCGCTTAACAGGTAAAAATAAACCTATTTATACACCAAATGTTGACTGTGGTGATTATATTATCGTCGTAAACGCTGATAAAGTTGGTTTATCAGGTGATAAGATGAACAAGAAAAACTACTACAATGTTTCTCAATATTTAGGTGGTTTAAGAGTCCGTTCTTCAGGTACAATGTTAAAAGAATACCCAGAAGAAATGATTGAAAGAGCAGTTTGGGGTATGCTTCCAAAAGGACGTTTAGGAAGACAAATTTACAAAAAATTATTTGTATATGCTGGTCCTGATCACTTACAAGAAGCTCAAAACCCAGAAAAGCTTACATTAAAGTTCTAGGAGGATAAATACGATGGCAGGAAGAAAAAAAGCTACAAAAGTTCAATATTACGGCACAGGTCGTAGAAAATCCTCAGTTGCACGTGTCTACTTAACAGAAGGTACAGGCAAAATTACAGTTAACGGCAGAGACGTTAATGAATATATGCCATATGCAACATTAGTTATGGATTTAAAACAACCTTTAGAATTAACAGGTAACACAGAAAAGTTCGATGTTAAAGCAGAAGTTACAGGTGGTGGATTCACAGGACAAGCAGGTGCAATCCGTTTAGGTATCGCTCGTGCTTTATTAGCAATTACTGCAGATATGAGACCTACTTTAAAAGTTGCTGGTATGTTAACAAGAGACAGCCGTGCAAAAGAAAGAAAGAAATACGGTTTAAAAGCTGCAAGAAGAGCTCCACAATTTTCAAAACGTTAGTAATAACTACTATGAAAACATCAAAGAAGTATTTAGACTTATTCAGAAGTTTGAATGCTTCTTTTTTTGTTTATTTAAATTTTCTTTACAATTTCTTTACAATTTCTTTGCTTTTATACAAAGATTAGAATTTCCTTTCCATTGTATAATATTAATTGTAAAGAAAAAGAAGGTGTATGCATGAGTTTATTTGAAAGTTTATTAGCTCTTCTCGCGGGCATTGGCGTATTCATAACTGGAATGGAATTTATGTCGTCTAGTTTAAGAAGAGTCGCGGGCCCTGAATTAAAAAAGTTATTAGGAAAAATGACTAATAACCGCTTTGCTGGAGTAGGATTTGGTGCAAGTGTAACTGCTATTATTCAATCATCATCAGTAACCACCGTTATGGTGGTGGGGTTTGTTAATGCTGGTGTTATGACTTTAACACAAGCTACTTCTATTATTATGGGAGCTAACATTGGTACGACGGTTACTGGATTATTAGTATCTTTATCTTCAATAAATATTTCTTTGTATTTATCTGCTTTGGCTTTTGTTGGTGTGATGATGATGTTTATTAATAAATTCTCTATAAAAAATATAGGTGGAATTATCGCTGGTTTAGGATTATTATTTATTGGCTTATCATTAATGAGTGATGCGTTTAATGTTGAGGAAGCAAGAAATATGTTCACTAACGTATTTGCTTCAATTAATTTTCCTTTATTTTTGCTTTTATTAGGTATGATTTTTACAGCGTTAATGCAATCATCAAGTGCGATGACCGGATTAGTTATTGTTATGGCTGGTCAAGGAGTAATGAATTTAGATGCTGCTTTATTTGTAGTTCTTGGTGTTAATATTGGTACTTGTGTTACCGCCTTAATTGCTACAATTGGTACAAATGTAAATGCTAGAAGAACCGGATTGATTCACCTTTTGTTCAATATAGCGGGTACGATAATTTTTACTATATTTATTTGGATTTTTAAAAATCAAGTTGTATCTTTGTTGTCGCACATAAATAATATTCAATATGAAATTGCATTATTCCATTTGTTTTTTAATGTTGTTACTACTTGTTTATTACTACCATTTATTAAGCAATTGGTAAGAATTTCAGAAATAATTATTAAAGATAAGCAAGAAACTAATGATAGTGTTCTTAAATACATTGATGAAAGATTACTAAAAACTCCTCCAATTGCGGTTATGCAAGTAAAAAAAGAAATAGAAAATATGGCTTCTTTAGCTAAGCAAAATTTATCTTTATGTTTTGAAGGAATTTTTATGCATGATCAAAGAAATGAAAAAATGATTACAAAAACTGAAAATCAAATCGATTCGATGAATTCAGAAATCACTAAATTCTTGATTAAATTATCTCCATTAGTAGATGGTGAAAGCATAAAAACTGTAGGTTCTTATTACCATGTTGTTAATGATATTGAACGTATAGGAGATTTAGCGGAAAACTTATTTGATTACGCATCGGAAATGGATGAAAAAGGATTGAATTTTTCTGATATAGCCATGGTAGAGATTAAAACGATGTATAGTACAGTTATTGAGATGTATGAAATAGCTTTAAAGACATTTGATACCGATAAAGAAGTAGATTTAAAAAAATTGTCTGCTTTGGAGCATAAAACCGATGAACTAAAAAAACAATTTTCTATAGCCCATTTTGAAAGATTATCACAAACGGGATGTTCTATGGAATTAGGAGGTTACTTTATTTCCATTATTTCCAATTTAGAAAGAGTGGGAGATCATTTGGTGAACATTGGATATTCCATTCAAAATCCGACTGGTAATCAACCACTTGCTTTGAAAATTAGTAATGATTAAAATAAAAATGAAAGGGAGCACATTATGAGTAACATAATATATTCAGTAGAAGATGATAAAGATATTGCAAAAATTATCAATAAAACATTGTCTAAACAAGGATATAACGTTGTTAGTTTTTATGATGGAACATCTTTTATCCAAGCGTTTGATGAGAATAAGCCAGATATGGTTTTACTAGATATGATGTTACCTGATTTATCAGGTGCACATTTATTGCAATATATTAGAAAAGATAGCGCTAATGACAATATTCCTGTGGTCATAATTTCAGCCAATTCCTTGGTGACTGATAAAGTGGATGGTCTTGATATGGGTGCGGATGATTATATAGCTAAACCTTTTGATTTACTTGAATTAATGTCGCGAGTAAACGCTCTATTTAGAAGATTTAAAAAATCTACTTCTTTTGAATATGGTAAGCTTACTTTAAACAGCGAGTCTCATATTTGTAAATACGATGGAAAAGTTATCCCTTTAACAATTAAAGAGTTTGACATTTTAGCGCTTCTTTTGAAGAATAAAGGAAAAGTTGTTTCACGCGATGAAATCTTATCTTCAATATGGGGAAATGAAGAATTAGAGACACGTACTATCGATATGCATATAAAAGCTCTTCGTAAAAAAATTGGTGATGAAGGTTTAATCGAGACTATTTATGGCCTTGGTTATAAGGTGGGTTAATGAAAAAAAGATATATATTTTTTAATACTCTCATTTTGATTTGTTCATTATTTCTTTTTTTAATTGTTTCTTTAGTATCTATCACGCAAACAAATACTAGAAACATGGAAGGAGAAATCAAGAACTATCTAAGCATTGTTGAAAAAGGGTATGATGGAACAAATATGGAGGAAATCTGCGATAATGTTTTTTCCGCTAATAATAAGTTGCGCATTACCTTTATTTCACAAGAAGGGATAGTTTTATATGATACTTCAGAAATTTCAGAGCAAAATCATTTATCACGTCCAGAAATTAATTCCTTAGGATCAGTTTTTCACCGCTACTCGGAAACTACTGGCACTAGGATGTTTTATGTTGCGTCTTTTTTATCTGATTACTCAATATATATACGCATCGCTATGGAAGAAACTTCTATTACAGATATTTCAAATACTATTCTTATTTCAGGTACTATTTCTATTATTGTTATTAGTACATTATCTTTTATTGCTATTTGGGTCATGTCTAATAAAGCAGTTGAACCTTTAAAAAAGGAAGTATCTAAATTGAGCGATATTGTAGGAAATGAACCTGATTATGAAGGAAATAATATCGAGCAACTGTCTTTCCAAATTGATAAAGCGCGAGACTTAATTGAAGAGAAAATAGAGACGATAGAAAAAGAAAGAAAGAAAATTAATTATATAATTGATAATATTTCTTCTGGATTATTGATTTTGAATGGTGAAGAAAAAGTAATATTAGTCAATCAATTCGCCTGTGAAGTAATTAAAAAAAATAAGGAAGATATATTAAACAAAGATATTTTTGATTTGTCTCTTAATAAGGATATATATAATGCTGTAGAAAAGTGTATTAATGAAGAAGAAAGATTTTCTATTGGATATATAGATGGCGATAAAGAGTACATAATTAACATTTCTTCTTTAAAAGCTTCATTTGTGCGTGTGGATAAGAAGTATGGTGTATCCTTGTTCATATATGATGTGACGGAAAGTAAAAAGATAGAAAGAATGAAAACAGACTTTTTTGCTAACGCTTCCCATGAATTAAAGAGCCCTTTAACTTCAATAATTGGATATCAACAAATGATTGCCCAAAAGATTATTGTTGATCCAGATGAGATACAAGACGCTACTGAAAAAACAGTAAAAGAAGCACAAAGAATGAGTTCTATCATTAATGAAATGCTACAATTATATCGTTTGGAGACTAAAAAAAATGAAGATATAGATAATTGTTCTATAGCAAAGATTGTCGATGAAATATTATCATCTAATTCTTTATTGATTGATCAAAAAAATATTAGTGTAATTAAAATCTATTCTGATTTTGAAACAACAATAAGCAATTCTGATTTATATCATATCATACGAAATTTAATTGATAATGCAATTAAGTACAATAAGGAAAATGGAAGTATTACTATTAAAATAAATTCCAAGAATAAAACCTTTGAGATTGAAGATACCGGTATTGGTATAGCCAAAGAAAACTTAGATCGTATCTTTGAACGTTTCTTTCGAGTTGATAAAATTAAATCGCAAGAAAATGGTGGTACGGGCTTAGGACTTGCTATCGTCAAACATATTTGTATAAATAATAATTTAAAGATTAAGGTGGATTCTGTCTTGGGAAAAGGAAGTAAATTTACTATTACTTTTCCTAACTAATTTATAAATATTTATTTTCTTTATTATGATAGTTATTAACATGTTGTTGATTTGCTTGATAATTTAAAAAAAATGAAAAAAGTTCTTGCTTTCTATTTCGACATATACTATTATAATAAAGCGTTGGGCCTTTAGCTCAGATGGTTAGAGCGCACCCCTGATAAGGGTGAGGTCGATAGTTCAATTCTATTAAGGCCCACCATTGATAGAATTTTGAAGTTTGGTAAATTATTTACTGAACTTTTTTATTTGACTTTTATAGCAATATCAGGTGGGATACCATCATTGATGCATACGTCAAGGAGATTCTTTCCACGATTTGTTGATATAAAAGCGAGGTATGTATGTGGTAAACTTATGCTTACATCAAAAAATTAAGCGACTAGGTTTAGTAATACCTTCCAATATTACTTTTCCATGATATTTGTTTTATAAAATGTTGCGCTATTAATAAGGATAGATGCAGCTTGATATGAGAGACGAAAGTTTGTTGATTTTATTTACTTTTTCTTTACACTTGTTTTACTACCTATTGAAGGATTGTAAAGAGCATTTTCTTTATGATAGAGGTGTAAACAAAAGGAGAAAGAAAAAAATGAAAATTAAGAATCTAATTTGTTCGACATTATTACTTGGAGTAGCTATATCTGGATTAACAGTTATGTCAAGCTGTTCTTCTAAAGAAAAAACCATATCTATTTATACAAGAGATACCACAAGTGGTACAAGAGATGGCTTCTTTACTGGTATTGGACTAAGTGAAGCTAAAGAAGATAATTCGCCATTAAAAAGTGGTTATATTGAAGTAGGATCAAATGGTGATATGATTAATTCAGTCAAAAATGATGTAAATGGCATAGGATATATTTCATTATCTTCACTTGCTGAATCAGGAGTTAAAGGATTAACTTATGAGGGTGTTGAACCAACAGAAGCAAATGTTTTAAATGATACTTATAAACTAACAAGAAACTTTAATTACTGTTTAAGAGAAAGCTATGAAAATGTGACAAACAAAGCAATATGCGAAGCATTTGTGGCCTACATGTCATCCATCGAAGGAAAAGCTACAATTAAAGATAAAGGTGGTATATTAGAAACATCTTCCTTAGATAAATCATGGGAGGAAGTTAAGGCAAACTATGAAGTAACAACACAAGATAATTCTTCTATCACTATTAATGTCGGTGGATCTACATCAGTTAAATCTATTGTTTCTGCTTTACTACTTGAGTTTTCATCAAAATGTGGTGGCTTTAAATATAACTATAATCCAACTGGTTCAGGAGATGCATATAAGCGTACTAATGGTAGTGAAAAAGATGGAGCTAATTATTGCGATTTAGCTTTCCTTTCTAGAGAATTTAAAACTGAAGAAGCACTTGATGATAGCTTAAAAGGAAAAATGTGTATTGATGCTATTGTTGCTGTCGTTAATAATAAAAATAATGTTTCAAAAGTGAGTGCAGCAAATCTACGAGATATTTATACTGGTGCAATAACAAAATGGGATGAGGTAAAGTAGTATAACTACTCATCTAATTATGGAAAAAGATAATAAATTAAAAAGAATAGAACATAAAACACTGATAGATAAAATTGTAAAATACGCATTTTTATCTATTTGCGTTTTTTGCTCTTTAATCGTTGTTTTTATTGCACTATTTATTTTTATAAAAGGTATAACTCCTTTTATTAAAAAATATGAAACATCCATGGGACTTAAAAATGTAGATTTCTTTAAATTTATTTTTGGAGGAACTTGGTTTAAAAGTCCAAATATTTATGGGGCAGGATATATTGTAATTAATACCATAATCGTTGTTATACTCTCCCTTCTTATTTCTGTCCCTCTTTCTGTTTTAACAGCACTATTTGTAGTACGTATCGCACCAAAGAAACTATCTATGCTATTAAGTATTGTTATTGAATTATTATCAGGTATTCCTTCAATAATTTATGGCTTATTTGGACTTGGAGTAATTACCAAAATAGTAGAAGGGCTTGGTTCTTTTTTTGGAATTCAAACAGCAGGGGGAATATCTCTTCTTGCTACAGTATTAGTGCTTTCAATAATGATATTACCAACAATTACTACGATTGCTATCACATCTATTTCTTCTGTTAATAATAGCCTTATTTTAGGATCGCTAGCTTTGGGTGCTTCACCAACGCAAACTAATTTTAAAGTTGTTTTAATAGGAGCAAAGTCAGGTATATTTTCCGGTATAATTCTAGGAATTGGTAGAGCCTTAGGAGAAGCGACCGCAATAACTATGGTATGTGGAAACAGTGGCTCGGGAATAACATTTAATCCATTTGATATAACGCGAACATTAACATCCACGATGCTCCAAGGAATACATGAAAGCTCTGGCATGGATTACGATATTCGTTTTTCTATTGGATTATTGTTGATAGTAATCATCATTGTAACAAATTTATCGTTAAATTTAATAAAGAATAGGATAGGTAATGATAATGGAAACAAAAAGAAAAATAAAAGATCTGCTAGCTAATGGAAGCACGTATCTTTCCGCTTTGATCTCGCTTATTGTCTTGCTTGCTATTATTTTGTTTGTGTTTATAAATGGGTCAAAGACTTTATCGTTTAAAATGTTGACCTCTTCTTATTATGAAACTCCTTATTTTGCCATAATTGAAGCTAATGATGAGGATTTTTCTTCTATTGTAGAGAAAGAGGGAGTTTATTACTCATATAGATATGGAATCGGGATAAAAGATAGTAAAGATTTAGAAAAAAAGGATGCTGTCGAGATTGTTTATATCGATGAAAAATCACCTTTTAAATCCGCTAAAAGTGTAGATGGTAAAGATTTAAAAATAAAGGTGGGTCAACAAATCAAAAGAATTCAGGTTAAAGGAGAAAGTGGAATTAAGGTAGCTACTACTTCATCTAAAGCAAGTGGCCTTATTGAGGTTTTGGACTCTGGTGATTATATAAGTGAGTTTTATTATGTTGATCAAGGAGGGGGAATTAGAGGTTCGCTTCTTGCCACGCTAATGTTAGTAGGATTAACTCTTGTAATCGTTATACCAATAGGAGTAATATCAGCAATATATTTATCACTATATGCAAAAGATAATAAGTTCACTTCTTTACTTCGTAGCTTGATTGATATGATAGGAGGCATTCCATCTATTATTTTTGGATTGATTTCATTAATTGTTTTTATTCCTTTTGTCAGTAAAATATCTTCTTCTAATGGAGCAAGTATTCTCGCAGGGTCTCTCACTTTATCAATTATGTTATTACCAACGGTAATTAGAACAACTGAAGAGAGAATTAATGCTATTCCAAAAACATATAAAAGTGCATCATTAGCTCTTGGCGCATCATTAACTCAAACTGCATTTAAAGTTATTCTTCCTAATGCACTTCCTGGAATTTTAACTTCAATAATTCTTTGTATAGGAAGAATTATTGGAGAAAGCGCCGCTTTAATATTTGCTATGGGAACCGCAATACAAGATAATGTGGGAGTACTTCAACCTGCCACTACACTAGCGGTCCATATTTGGAGTGTTATGGCTGATGAAAATCCTAATTTCGGATTAGCATGTGCTATTTCTATAATAATTTTAATAATAGTGTTAATACTTAATATTTTAGTAAAATTAGTAAGCTTGAAATTTAAAAAATATGAGGTGAAGAAATGATAGAAGCATTTAAAATAAATAGCTTAAATTTAAGTTATGGTGAAAAACATGTTTTAAAAAATATAAATATTGAATTATATAAAAATAAAGTTACTGCTTTTATTGGCCCTTCTGGATGTGGTAAATCAACACTTTTACGATGCTTAAACAGAATGAATGATTTGATTGACGATTGTCATATAACAGGTAGCATTTTGTATGATGATAAAGATATAAATCAAATGAATCCAATGGTTTTACGTACTAATGTTGGAATGGTATTTCAAAATCCTAATCCTTTTCCTATGTCAATATTTGATAATGTGGCTTATGGCTTAAGATGTCAAGGAATCAAAAATAAAAAAGTGCTAAATGAAACTGTTGTTGATTCGCTTAAAAAGGCAGCGTTATATGAAGAAGTGAAAGATCGGTTGAAAGATTCAGCACTTTCTTTATCCGGTGGTCAGCAACAACGCCTTTGTATAGCGCGAGCTATTGCTATGCACCCTGATGTTATTTTGATGGATGAACCAACCAGCGCATTAGATCCTATTGCTACATTAAAAATTGAAGAGTTAATCGATTCTTTAAAAGAAGAATTCACTATCATTATAGTTACTCACAATATGCAACAGGCAGCACGTATTTCTGACTATACTGCATTTTTTATGTTAGGAGAAATTGTTGAATATAGTCAAACAGAAGAATTGTTTAAAAATCCACAACAAAAGAAAACAGAAGATTATATAACAGGAAGGTTTGGATAATATGAAATTAGAAAAAGAATTAGATAATGTCATACAAATGATTGTCAAAATGGCGGAACAAGTACAAGAAAATTTGAAAAACGCTTTTGATATTTATCGAAACTATGATGAGAATAAAATTGATTTAATTAATGATGATCTAGTTGATCTTCATGAAAGATTAATTGAAGAAACATGTTTAAATATCATGTTGAGAGAGAGACCATATTCTCGTGATTTACGTATGGTTACAGGTATTTTACAATGTGTGGGTGATTTAGAAAGACTGGGAGATCACGCGGAAGATATTCGTGATTTTGCGCTTAGATTAAAAGATGAAGAGCATCATCAAATTAAAGAATTAGACCAAGTTTTAGAAATTGTTATGAAGATGGTAGAAGATAGTATATTAAGCTTTGTAAATAGAGATATCAATTTAGCAAATAGCGTTATTAAACAAGATGATATTGTCGATGAATTATATAGTAAATGTTTAGAAATAATAATAGAGGGAAATGAAAACCATCAATATAGTCCTCGTTTTAGTGTTTATACGACTTTAATTGTAAAATATATTGAAAGAATCGCAGATCATGCCGTAAATGTTAGTGAATGGGTGATTTATAT
The DNA here is from genome assembly GCA_051891155.1 of Bacilli bacterium. Lineage (GTDB taxonomy): Bacteria > Bacillota_I > Bacilli_A > RFN20 > CAG-449 > UBA3210. The sequence continues at coordinate 18,347 of JBJFEV010000088.1, read as the reverse complement.
TTTAAGTGGTTATTATAAAGATAAACAAATATTTTAAGATACAAAAGATAAATTTTTGGAAACAAAAATTATCTTTTTTTATTGTAAATTAATGAAAATAGATTATGCATTAGGTATTGTTTACAAAATAATACATTACCTCTTCCAAAATCAATTCACGAAGAAAGAATAAAAGACGATGTTGATGTTGATTTTGCTATTAGTGAAACTGATATGGAATATCTAAATTTATTAGATTGTAGGGGAAAACTAAAAAGATATTTAAGAAGTTGATTATTTGAAATAATGTTTTCATTTTGAGTGAAAATATTATTTTTTTATTTTCTCTTGATATAAAGACAAAAATTAATTATTCTATCTTCAATGTTAGGAGCAACAATATGCGTATTTATGTTATTCGTCATGGGGAAACTTTATTAAATTGTAAAGGTGTTTTACAAGGATGGTTAGATGCTTTTTTGAATGAAAAAGGAAAAAATGAGGCTCGTAAAACTGGAGAGGGACTTAAGGGTATTATTTTTAAAAAAGCCTTTACTTCTCCTTTAAAGCGGGCTGTAGAAACCGCAGAAATAATTTTAGAAGCAAGTGGTAATACTTCAACTCCTTTAATTGTTGAGAAGCGCATAAAAGAAATTAATTTTGGTGAATACGAAGGACAAGTTTATAAAAATAAAAGTGGTCAAATAGAAAATGAAGAGATAAAAAAATTCTTTGAAGATCCTTTAAAAGGTGATGGATCTACCAAAGGTGGAGAATCTACTTATCAAGTAATGGCAAGAAGCCAAACTTTTTTAAAAGAACTAGCATCCATAAATGATGATAATAATTATTTGGTTGTTACTCATGGATTTGCCACAAGAGCAATGTTAAATTTTTTGTATGATAACCCTTCTTCGTTTTGGCAAAATGGTGTTCCTTCCAATTGTGCGATTAATATAATTTATGCAAAGGATAATATGATATATTTGGAGGAAAAAGATATTTCGTTATTATAGTTTTTCTATATACATGATATAAATAACAGAAATGTGATAGAGAATAATAATGTTTATAGTAATTATATGTAAATCTTTAACAAGAGAATAAGAAAATTTATGAAGATTATCTTGGATGATATTTTTCCTTCTTTGATATACCTTAGAAAGAATGATTCTTTGTTTTTCGCCATTAATTCATATTGTTGCGTTTATTATTTTGATAAATATATCTTTGTTCTCTTTATTAATTTCATACTCAAGAATTAAAAAGATAGATTTCATCGAATTAATGAAGAAATAGAAAAAATCTATTATTTGAAGTAAAAAGGGAATGAAAGAAATAATTATTCTTAATTTATTTCTTTATAGACCCTATGTTTTTTGTATTGCTCTAAGCATACATTTTAATAAAAACATCCATTAATTCAATAAAAATCATAAATAAATAGCCTATTTCTAAAGAAAAGAATATAATTTCTACAGAAAGGAACACATTTTTAAAACGTGAAAAGGTAATTTATGATTAATAAAAATAAAATTAAAGAAATCTTAGAAAATACTTTATCCACAGGTGGAGATTATGGTGAATTATTCTTTGAAGATACAAAAAAGGAAACATATCTTTTAAATAATGGGGAGGTTTCTTCAATTAATTCAGGAACAGTTCATGGATGTGGTATAAGAATATTTAAAAAAGATAAGTGTGTATATGGTTACACAAATGATACTTCGTTCAATTCATTGATGAATTTAGCATCTTCATTAAAGGATAGTTTTGAAGGGGAAAAAGAATACGAAGTACAATCATTTAAAGTTCAAAAAGGACAAGGATTAAATAATCCAAAAGTTGAGTATTCATCTATTGATATTTCTAAACAATTAGAACTATTAAAAGAAGCTTATAAAGCAGCAAAAGATGTTGATGAAAAAATCGTTAAAGTAGATATTACATATCTTATTACTGATCAACATGTCGAGATTTACAATACTGATGGCAAAATTTGCAAAGATAGACGTTTAAGAGGAAGAGCATATATTACTTGTATTGCTTCTGATGGACAAAAGATGCAAGTAAATGGTGTTGGTCCAGGTGCTCAAAAAGGATTTGATTTCTTTACTGATGATGTCGATGTTAAAGCTCTTGCGGTTAAAGAAGCAAAGACAGCTTTAGTAATGCTTGATGCACAGGATTGTCCTTCAGGAGAAATGACCGTCGTTATCGATAATGGATTTGGAGGCGTTATTTTCCATGAAGCTTGTGGTCATGGTCTTGAAGCGTCTTCAGTTTCTAAAAACTTATCAGTATTTGCTGGTAAAAAAGGAACTAAAGTTGGTTCTTCTATTTTAAATGCTTACGATGATGGAACAATCGATGGAGCATGGGGCTCTGGTAATTTTGATGATGAAGGAAATAAAACACAATGCAATCAATTAATTAAGGATGGCGTTTTAGTTTCCTATTTAGTGGATAATTTCAATGGTAGAGCAATGGGTGAAAAAGGGAATGGTGCTTGTAGAAGAGAATCATATAAATTTGAACCTACTTCTCGTATGTCTAATACCTTTATTGGTAATGGCACTTCTACTAAAGAAGAGATTATTGCAAACACAAAATATGGCTTATATGCTGCTTCTTTAGGTGGAGGATCAGTAAATCCTACAACTGGTGATTTTAACTTTGCTGTTAATGAAGGTTATTTAATTGAAGATGGAAAAGTTACTAAACCGGTAAGAGGTGCAACCTTGATTGGCAATGGTGCTTCAGTATTATTCAATATCGATATGATTGCATCAAATTTGAGAAGAGAACAAGGAATGTGCGGAGCTTCATCTGGGTCAATTCCTGCCGATGTAGGTCAACCTACAATAAGAGTTTCTCGTATGACAGTTGGTGGAACAGGAGGTAGCAAATAATGAATTACAAAAAATTATTCGTTTTAGCAAAAGAAAAAGGTATTACTGATTTAGAATTATATATTTCATCAAAGAAAAAATTATCTATTGAAGTATTTCATAAAAAGGTAGAAAGATATTCAGTAGCTAATGATGAAGTGTTATCAGCTCGTGGTATTGTAAATGGAAAAATGGGCATGGCATTTACCGAAGATTTACAAAATATTGAATCAGTTTTAGATTTAATTGTTAAAAATGCCTCAAATATTGAAGATAAAAAAGAAGTATTCATTTTTGAAGGATCACCAAAATATGTTCGTGCTCCTCGCGCTAGTGAATCATTTAAAAATACACCAGCTTCTGAAAAGATTAAATTATGTTTAGACGCAGAAGAAAAAATATTTAGTTTAGACCCTCGTATCGCGGAAGTGGAAAGTGTTTCTTATGAAGAAGAATTATCTGAAAAATTAATTGTTAATTCTAAAGGATTAAAACTTAAAATCACTAATGCCGAAGGCGTCTTCTTTGTAGGCGTTGTCGCTAAAGAAAATGATGATGTACAAACTGCATTCGCTTTTGATATTGTCGATGATTTTGCACGTATTGATGTTGATAAAGTGTGTGCTAAAGCAGTTAAAACGGCAACTGATAAATTAAATGGTGAACAAGCTAAATCTAAGAAGTATAAGACAGTGCTTTCACCAAACGTATTTGCCTCTTTAGTAAAAATCTTTATGAATTCTATCAATGGTCAAAATGTTGTTGAAGGAAGAAGTATGTTTAAAGACAAATTAAATCAACCAGTTGCCTCAAATAAATTTACTTTAATAGAAAATCCTCACTATAAAGAAAATCTTGCATATTTTAGAAGTTTTGATGATGAAGGTGTTGCTACATATAAGAAATCAATTGTTGAAAAAGGTATATTAAAAACTTTTATTTACAATTTAGAATACGCTAAAAAGGCAGGAACGCAAACTACGGGTAATGGCTTTAAAGGAAGTGCTCTTGGAGGAGTTGGTATCTCCACTACTTTACTTGAAGTAAAGAATGGTAAGAAGAGTGCTGACGACTTATATACTCAAGTAAAAGAAGGAATTTTAATCAACGATGTTCAAGGATTACACGCTGGTATTAATCCAATTTCTGGTAATTTCTCTTTACAAGCATCTGGTAGAATGATCGAAGGAGGAAAGTTAACTTCCGCGGTTAGACTTATTACCATCGGTGGTAATCTGTTTGAAATGTTTAATCAAATTGTTGCTTTAGGTAACGATAGTGAAATTTCATTAAATGGAGTTAAGTGTCCTTCTGTTTATGTTAAGAAATTAGCAATTTCAGGAAAATAGAACATGTTAAAGAATCATTATTTGTTTTATGCATTTAATGATTCTTTTTTTCACTAGTTTATCTTTATAAAAAAAATATAGTAATACTATATATTTTTTAATATAATACTTTTGTATTTAGAAGTATCTAGACGTAGAAGTACGAGCAAATATTTCCATAGGAGTTTAAAATGGAAAAAAAGATTAAAAACGAACAAGAAGAAACACCATACTTAGATGCGCTAAAAAAGTATGTTAATGAAAACGTATCGCCTTTTGATGTTCCTGGTCACCATATGGGGAATGTTCCTAATGATTTTAAAGATTTGGTTGGTGACATGACATATAAATGTGATGTTAATGCTCCTAGAGGGTTAGATAATTTAAATCATCCGCATGGGGTGATTTGTAAAGCACAAGAATTGATGGCAAAGGCATTTAATGCTGATGAAGCATTCTTTTTGATAAATGGTACTTCCGCAGGAATTATGGCGATGATTTTAGCCACATGTTCTGCTCATCAAAAGATAATAGTTCCTCGTAATTGTCATAAATCATGTATCAATGGCTTAGTTCTTTCTGGAGCGACGCCAATTTTTATTACGCCCGAATATGATTACAATTTAGAAATCGCCAATCAACCTTTACTTGAAGATTATAAGAAAGCTATTGATGAAAATCCTGATGCTAGAGCTATTTTTGTCATTAATCCTACTTATTTTGGAGCGGTACTGAATTTAAAAGAACTTGTTGAATACGCTCATCAAAGAAATATTTTAGTTCTTGCTGATGAAGCGCATGGTTGTCATTTTGGATTTAATGAGTATGGGCCATTATGTGCGATGGAAGCCGGATGTGATTTATCTGCCGTATCTTTCCATAAGACAGGGGGATCACTAACTCAATCTAGCGTTTTGTTAAGAAAAGGAAATAGAATTTCTCATTATGAAATATCAAAAGCCTTTGCTTTAATTAATACAACTTCTCCTTCCACTTTATTAATTGCTTCTTTAGATAGTGCTAGAAAATATATGGCACTAGAAGGGCAAAAGAGTATAAATTATGCTATCTCATTAACTAAATATGCATGTAATGAAATTAATAAAATAGAAGGATTTAAAGCGCGAGGAAAAGATTATTTTGTCTCATTAGGTGCTTATGATTATGATGAAACAAAGTTAGTTATTGAATTAGATAATTTAGATATTGATGGCTTCACTTTATATAAAATCTTAAAAGATGAATATGGAGTGCAAATGGAACTAGCGGAAACCTATGTTGTCTTAGCAATTGTGGCTATTGGTTCTAAAAAAGAACATATTGATGCCTTAATTAATGCTTTAAAAGATATCGCTTCAAAACATTACCTAGGGAATGTTAAATATCCAAAGTATCATTACGATAATCCTTTTCCAAAAGGTATTGTTAGACCTCGTACTGCTTATCATGCACCTTTGAAAGTAGTGCCTCTTAGCGAAGCAGAAAATTTAATTTCTAAAGAATCGATAATGATTTATCCTCCAGGAATTCCTTTAATTATTCCAGGAGAAATATTTACCAAAGATATTATTACTCGCATCGAACAATATAAAAAAACTAATGCCACAGTTCTATCTGATTATGAAAATGATGTATCTGTAATCGATTTTGATACGTGGGATTTATATGAAAAACATAAAAAAGATTTGGAGGAATATTATGAGTCTATTAAAAATAAAAGATAATTTATTAGATGGATATACATTTCCTTTTGAAGGAAATCCTCATAAAGGGACTATTGTAGCCCTTCCTTATCGAGAAGACACTTGGAGAGAAGATGCTTTTCCTGCATTAGAGAATTTTTATAATCTTGTAAAAATCATTTCAAAATATGAAAAGGTATTTTTACTTATTGATCCTTCTATTTCTAAAGAAAAATATGCTCGTTTTGAAATGGATAATGTTACGATGCTATTTATTCCTTACAATGATTCTTGGGCTAGAGATAACACGTTAATTTATTTGCAAAAGGATAAGAAAAACTTAGCTATTGATTTTGGTTTTAACGCTTGGGGTGGAAAAGTTGATGGTCTTTATGAAGATTATGAAAACGACGATAAATTAGGAGAAAATATCGCTCTTAGTTTAGATGATGATTATATTAAGATTAAGGATTTTATTCTAGAAGGAGGCTCAGTTCATACCGATGGAGAGGGAACGCTTATTACCACGGAAGCTTGCTTGTTGTCTAAGGGAAGAAACGCTTCTTTATCTAAAGAGGAAATAGAGGAAAAATTAAAAAAATATTTAGGAATAAAAAAAGTATTATGGTTACCACGTGGTATTTATAATGATGAAACTAATGAACATGTTGATAATGTAGCTTGCTTTTTAAAACCAGGTGTAATTGCCTTAGCGACTTGTTCTAATAAAGATGATATTCAATATCAACTTTATAAATTAGATAAAGAATATTTATCTACTCAAGTAGATGCAAAAGGAAGAAAATTAGAAATTATTGAAATAGATACTCCTACTGATTTAATGATGAGTAAAGAAGAAGCACAAGGCTTAGTCTTATTAGATGGGGTAGAAAGAAAAGAAGGTAATCGCCTTGCTGCTTCCTATATCAATTTCTATCAAAGTGATAAATTTGTTATCGTTCCAAAGTTTAATCATCCTTTAGATGAAAAAGCTTATCAAACATTAAAAGAATTTTATAAAGAAAAAGATGTATATCAACTTTCTTCAAGAGAAATACTTCTTGGAGGGGGCAATATTCATTGTGTAACAATGCAAATACCAAAGGAGGAAGAATAGCATGAGAAAAGTTAAAGTAGCGGCAACACAAATGGCATTAACTTGGAATATCAAAGAAAATATTGAAAAAGCACATCAAATAGTAAAAGAAGCAGCATCACAAGGCGCTAATATTATCCTTTTACAAGAATTATTTCAAACGCCATATTTTTGTCAAAAAGAGAAATATGAATATTTTGATTTAGCTATTGAAAATATATATGAAAGCGAAATGTATAAAGGCTTTGTGGCTTTAGCTAAAGAAGAACATGTGGTTTTACCTATCTCCTTTTTTGAAAAATGCGGAGTTGCTTATTATAATTCAATCGTGGTTATCGATGCTGATGGAAAAGATTTAGGTTTATATCGTAAAACTCATATCCCAACTGGAGAATGTTATGAAGAAAAATTCTATTTCACTCCTGGTGATACCGGCTTTAAAGTGTTTTCAACGCTTTATGGAAAAATAGGAATAGGTATTTGTTGGGATCAATGGTTTTGTGAAACAGCTCGTATTTTAACGTTGAAAGGAGCGGAAGTTCTTCTTTTCCCAACCGCGATTGGAAGTGAACCAGTATTACCTCTTGATTCTTCTTGTCACTGGCAAAATGTGATGTGTGGCCATGCCGCTAGTAATATTATTCCTGTCGTGGCATCAAATCGTGTAGGAACAGAAAAAGATAATGATTCATCAATGACTTTCTATGGTTCCTCTTTTATTGCTAATGAAGAAGGAACTAAACTTAAAACATTAAATAAAACGGAAGAAGGCGTTATTGTTTGCGAATTTGATCTTGATGAAATTAATAAAAAAAGAAGAGATTGGGGTATTTTTAGAGATCGTCGCCCTGATTGTTATAAAGATATTTTAAAACAAGATGCATCAAAGTAAGCAAGAAAAAATATGATAAGAAATATATGTAAAGATGAAAAAATTTTATCCCTTGTAAGTGAAGAAGCTACGAAAGAAGATGTTTCTATAGGTCAAGATTTATTAGATACCTTACAATTTCATAAAGATAAATGTGTCGGTATGGCCGCTAATATGATTTCATTCTCTAAACGGATTATTGTCTTTACTAATGAAGGGAAAAATGAAATTATGTATAATCCGCGTATAGTTAAAACTTTTGGTGAACCTTATTCTGTGGAAGAAGGCTGCTTATCTTTAAAGGGAGTAAGACTTGCCAAAAGATATAAAAAGATACAAGTGGAATTTTTCAATTCTGAATTTAAGAAAATGCAACGAACATATTCAGGTTTTACTTGTCAAATTATCCAACATGAAATCGACCATTTACATGGTATAATAATTTAAAAGAAAGGAGTGAAGTAGTATGCAACAAAAAGGAATCCATTGGTTTCCAGGCCATATGCAAAAAGCAATGAGGGAAATACAAGAAAGATTAAAACTTATTGATGTCATCGTTGAAATTGTTGATTCACGAGCTCCAAGAAGTTCTAAAAACCCTTTTCTTGAAAATATTACAAGCTCTAAAAAAAGAATTATTGTTATGTCAAAGAAAGATTTATGCGATATAAGTAAAATTGATAAATGGAAAGAGTATTACAAACAAAATAATTATATTCCTATTGAAGCGGACTTAAATAACAATGCCGATATTAATAGGATATTAAAAGGAGTTTTAGAAGCGGGAAAAGAAAAAATAGAACGAAATATTAGAAAGGGAATGAAACCGCAAGCTATTAGAGCGATGGTTATCGGCATTCCTAATGTGGGGAAATCAACGCTTATTAATCGCCTTTCCAAAAGAGGCTCAGCATCAACGGCAAATACGCCAGGACATACTCGTTCGCAACAATGGATCAAGGTAGATAAAACGTTAGAATTATTGGATACTCCAGGTATTTTACCACCTCATTATGAAGATAAAGAAGTTGCTATCCACCTCGCCCTTATTGGCGCTATGAAAGAACAAAACATTCCTCTTAGTGAATTATTATCTTATCTTTTAGATTTTTTAAGGAAGAATCATCCTCAAGAATTAAAAGAAAGATATGATTTAAAAGAAGAGGATATGAAAGATGAAAAAGGAATTATTGAAGGAGTATGTAGGCGTAGAGGATTATTGCTTCGTCAAGGTGAATTTGACTTAACTAAAGGGGAAAATTTACTTTTAAAAGAATTCAAAGAAGGGTTGATTGTTAAAACAATCATTGATGAATTATGTTAGATTACGAAAAGAGTATTTTTGAACAAGGATATCAACTGGTAGTTGGATGTGATGAAGCAGGAAGAGGCCCTTTATGTGGACCGGTCGTCTGCGCCAGTTGTATACTACCTATCACTTATCAAAATGAGATGATTAACGATTCTAAAAAATTGACGGATAAGAAGAGAAGGATCTTATTTGAAGAAATAAAAAAAGTAGCTATCGATTATGCTATTGTAATCATCTCTCCTCAGGAAATTGATAAGATTAATATTTATGAGGCTTCACGAAAAGGAATGAGCGAAGCGATTAAACAAATGAAGACTAAGCCTGATTATATCCTTACTGATTGCATGCCATTATTAGAATTTAAAGGCATCCCTCAAGAAAATCTAGTTAAGGGAGATGCTAGAGCAATGTGTATTGCCGCAGCTTCTATCTTAGCTAAAGTGACAAGAGATAATATTATGGATGAGCTCGATAAGAAGTATCCTCAATATCATTTTGCTAAACATAAAGGTTATCCTACTAAAGAACATCTTGCGCTTCTTGATAAATTAGGACCTATCGAAAGTGAATATCGCTATTCGTATAAACCAGTAGCTAAATTTAAATATAAGAAAATACAATTATTTTAGTAGATATTTTAAAACCTCCTAAATTAATAATTAGGGAGGTTTTTTATGTTAAAAATTAGAGATATATTATTATATTTTTCTTATAAGTATAAAGGAGATTGGCAAAATATATTTGATGCGCTGCAAAGAAAGGAAACGGTAAATGAAGAAGAAGTAAATGCGTCAATAAAAAAAGTCGGCAATAATTTTATCACCATTCTTGATGATGATTATCCTTCGAAATTGAAGAATATTTATCGTCCTCCTTTTGTTTTATATTATAAAGGTGATAAATTACTTCTTAATGCTGATAGTATGTACATATCATTTATAGGGAGTAGAGAGGCATCTACTTATGGGGAAGCGGTGACAAGAAAATTAATTGAAGATATAAATAAAGAAAATGTAATTATAGTTTCTGGACTAGCTAAAGGGATTGATGGAATGGCCCATGAAGCTGCCTTAGATAATCAAATCAAAACAATTGCAGTACTTGGCACAGGCATCGATATGGTTTATCCGAAAGAAAATGTATATTTATATGAAAGAATTAAGGAAGACGGGTTAATAATAAGTGAGTACCCTTTATCTATTTCCCCCGAATCTTCATTTCCAAAAAGAAATCGTATCATCGCAGGCCTATCTGAAAAAATTGTTGTTTGTGAAGCTAAAAAAAGAAGTGGTACACAAATAACTGTTAATTTAGGACTCGAACAAGGTAAAGATATTTATGCTGTACCAACATCCATATTTGAAGAATCTTTATGTAATGAATTAATTAAGGATGGGGCAATACCATTACTTAATGGAAATGAACTTTTACAGAAAAATTAAAAAAATCTTATTATTATATTATTAATAAAATAATAAAGGGTTTTGACGAAAAAAAGTGCTTGAAAAACATTTGACTTTTGCTTTCTATTTTTTGATAATAGATAAGTCTTAAGGAGGAGAAAATATGAAACTTGTTATAGTTGAGTCACCTACAAAATGTCAAACGATTAAGAAGTACCTTGGTAGTGATTTTAATGTTGTAGCATCATATGGTCATATAAGAGATTTATCTACTTCCGGAAAAGGAGGACTTGGAATCGATGTTGAAAATGATTTTAAGCCTACATATATAAATTCAAAAGACAAAACAAAAATTATTCATGATTTAATAAAAAGCGCGAAAGGGGCAGATGAGATATTACTTGCAACCGACCCTGATCGTGAAGGAGAAGCTATTTCTTGGCATCTAGCAGAACTTTTACATTTAGATCCTAAAACGACAAAGAGAATGGAATTTCATGAAATCACTAAACCAGCTGTATTAAAAGCATTAGAAAATCCACGCCTTATCGATATGTCTTTAGTGGAATCGCAAGAAACAAGAAGAATTATCGATCGTATCATGGGATTTAAACTATCTACTTTATTAAAAAGGAAGATAGGATCTTTATCCGCAGGAAGAGTCCAATCAGTCGTATTAAAATTAATCGTGGAAAGAGAAAAAGAAATTCAAGCTTTCGTTGCAAGTGAGTATTGGACAATTCAAGGCTTATTTGATAAAAAATTAGAAGCAAAGCTTGAACACGAAGTGATTAAGAGTGAACAAGAAGCCGATGAAATCCTCGCTAAGCTTCCTTCTATATTTAACGTGAAAGAGGTTAATAAAAGAATTAGAAAGACGGAATCTAAACCTCCTTTTACCACTTCTACTTTGCAACAAGAAGCGTTTGCTAAATGTCATTTTTCCACGAAAAAGACTGCGGCTGTAGCCCAAAAACTTTACGAAGGATTACAAATTGGTAAAGAACAAGTTGGTTTGATTACTTATATGAGAACTGACTCAACACGCCTTTCACCTGAGTTTGTTGATAAAGCGACTTCTTTTATTGAAACTAAATATGGCAAAGAATATGTTGGTAAGGTCAATACAAAGCAAAATAAAGGCTTAGTACAAGATGCTCACGAAGCGATTAGACCTACTTCACTAGCATATGAACCAAAGGCTATAAAAGAATATTTAACTCCTGATCAATATTCTTTGTATAGCTTAATATATAAAAGAGCACTCGCTTCATTAATGAGTGAAAAGGTTGACGAAGTAACTGTTGCAAAATTAGAAGGCAATGGATATATATTTAAATGTGAAGGCGTGGTAAATGAGTTCCCAGGTTATTCTAAACTTTATGAAAGCAGCGATAAGGTTGACGATTCAAAAGCCTTACCTAAATTAGAAGAGGGACAACTTCTTGAAGCAACTTCAATAACTAAAGAACAACACTTCACACAAGCTCCACCACGTTATTCAGAAGCAAAACTAGTCAAGATGATGCAAGAGTTAGGAATTGGTAGACCTTCTACTTATGCTTCTACTATTTCTACATTGTATGAACGAAAATACATTTCTCAAGTTAAAGGAATTATAACACCTACTGAGCAAGGTATTGAGACAGTCGATAAACTTCAACAATTCTTTTCTCCATTTATGGATGTAACCTATACAGCCAATATGGAAGAATCTTTAGATGATATTGTTGCTGGCAATAATTCGCGTTTAAATCTTCTTCATTCTTTTTATGATACATTTGAAGAGTATTATCAAAAAGCACTTGTTCAAATGGATAAGGCTTTACCAAAAGAAACTGGTGAAATTTGTCCAAACTGTGGCAAGCCACTTGTCTATAAAAAATCTAAATTTGGTGAATTCATCGCTTGTTCATCTTATCCGGAATGTAAATATGTCAAACCAAAAGAAGAAAAGAAGGTTGAGTATTTAGAAGGAGAAAACTGCCCAAAGTGTGGCAAACCATTAGTAAAGCGTCATTCCAAAAAGGGTGATTTTTATGCTTGTTCTGGCTATCCTACTTGCATGTATATAAAAGGGCAAGAAAATGTGGAAAAAGAAGAACCTATTGTCACGGATAAAAAATGTCCAAAATGTGGATCTCCTCTCCTGTTAAGAAAAGGAAAAAACGGCAAGAGTGATTTTTTAGGATGCTCTAGTTTCCCACGTTGCAAACATATTGAAAGTATACAAAAATAATGGCTACACGATGTAGTCATTTTTTGTTATAGTAATAATGATGAGGTAATTATGGAAAAAAATATTATTAACGTTATTGGCGCAGGATTAGCGGGATGCGAATGCGCTTTGTATTTAGCAAAAAAAGGATATAAAGTAAATTTATATGAACAAAAACCATTGATCAAATCACCTGCTCATCACAGCGAAGATTTTGCTGAACTTGTCTGTTCTAATTCTTTAAAGAGTAAGAATTTAGATAATGCTTGCGGTTTATTAAAAGAAGAAATGAGATTATTTGATTCAATTATGATGGAAGCAAGTTCTTTTTCTTCTGTACCTAGTGGTAATGCTTTATCAGTAGATAGAAATCTTTTTTCTTCCTATATCACTAAGAAAGTTAAAGAACAAGAAAATATCCAAATACATTATGAGGAAGTTAAAGAATTAAAAGAAGGAATTAATATTATAGCTACTGGTCCTTTAACTAGTCCTTCTTTAACTCAAACTTTACAAAAGATGCTAGGGGAAGAATTTCTTTTCTTTTTTGATGCAGCCGCGCCTATTGTTACTAAAGAATCTATCGATATGAATATCGCATATAAAAAATCTCGTTATGAACAAGGAGATGATTCTTATATAAACTGTCCTTTTACTAAGGAAGAATATGAAATCTTTTATAATGAGTTAGTTGGAGGAGAAATCGCAAAACTTCATGAATTTGATAAAGTTTTTGAAGGCTGTATGCCGATAGAAGTAATGGCTAAAAGAGGAGAAAAGACGCTACGCTTTGGCCCATTAAAGCCGAAGGGATTAGAAAAGGATGGAGTGACTCCTTACGCTGTTTTGCAATTAAGACAAGATAACGAAGAGGCGACTCTATATAATTTAGTCGGATTTCAAACCAATTTAACTTTCAAAGAACAAAAAAGAATTTTTCGTTTGATTCCTGGCCTTGCTAACGCTGAATTTATCCGTTATGGGTTAATGCATAGAAACACGTTTATTTGCACTCCAAAATATTTGAATAAAGATTTCTCGCTAAAAGGACAAGATAATGTTTATGTGGTGGGGCAACTATGTGGTGTAGAAGGATATGTAGAATCGGCAATGTCAGGTTTATTATGCGCTATATACTTGGATTTGAAGTTACAAGGTAAAGAGTTTAATAGGGTTCCAGATTGTTCTATGATGGGCTCATTAATCAATTATATTTGTAACGCTAAAATTAAAAATTTTGCACCTATGAACGCTAATTTTGGCATCATGTTTAATATTTTGAAGGATAAGATGGCGGTAGCTGAACGTTCTTTAGCGGCCTTAAAAGAATGGAAGAAAGAAAATTTATGATTGATGAATTAGTAAAATATCTTGATTATCTAGATAAAGTTAAACATTATTCTTCTAATACCATAGATTCATACCGTTCAGATATTGAGAAGTTTGTTACGTATATCGATAATGAACATTACACCCTTCAAACTGTCGATAGTCGTATCATTCGTAATTTTTTGATGGATGAAACTACTTCTGGAATTTCAAAAAGGAGCAATGCTAGAAGAATTATTGCTTTAAGAAAATTTTATGACTTTTTAGTGAGAATCAAAGAGGTTGAACAAAATCCTTTTGAAATTGTTACCACTCCTCGACAAGATAAAAATCTTCCTGATTTTGTGTATTACAAAGATTTATTAATTCTTTTTGAAGAGAATAAAAAGAGGACAGATCATTTAGCTAGTCGCGATCAAGCTATACTTGAATTATTATATGCTTCTGGACTTCGTGTTAGCGAATTAGTTTCAGTCACTATTCAAGATATTAATCCACGACAAAGATATATCAATGTACGAGGAAAAGGTGGAATAAATCGAATTGTACCTTACTCGACCCAAGCCTTCAAAGCTATTCAAGATTATATGGGTGATTGTCGAAAGAAGATTTTGGAAAAGAACAATATAAAAGGAAGTCCATATTTGTTTTTAAATGATAAAGGGGCAAAGTTAACCACTAGAGGAGTAGAGTATATTCTTGATGAAATAGAAGTGAAAACCGGACTTCATTTAGGCCTTCATCCTCATAAATTCCGTCATACTTTCGCTACTCATTTACTTAACAATGGCGCGGATTTAAGAACTATTCAAGAGATACTTGGCCATAAGTCTATCGCCACTACACAAGTATATACACACGTTTCATACGATGAGATGCAAAAGGTATATAAAGACTATTTCCCACGTGCAAAAAATAATAAATCGGATGATGATAAGTAATACTAATTATATGAATCTCTTGATATATAATTTTTTGCTTGCAAGAAAGGGAAAGTCGTGATATTATATTAACGCTTTGCGTGAGATTATCTATCTTATAATCTATAGATTATCAGCAAAGACTACACACTCCGTGGATTGATTGTTCAAGTCTAATGGGCAAAAGGTTGCTGATGTTAGGAACAATTTTGGAAACGGGGGAGGAAAAAACAAAAAGGAGGATTCACAAGATGAGTGAACAAGAAAACGTAGTAGTAGAAGCAACTGAAAACGTTATGGAAACAGTTATTCATGATGAAAACGAACCAGTTGTATCAACAAAAAGATTATTAGAAGCAGGTGTCCATTTTGGTCACCCAACAAAAAGATGGAACCCAAAGATGGGAAAATACATCTATGGTGCAAGAAATGGCATTTACATTATCGATTTAGTTAAGACAGCTGAAAAAGTTCAAGAAGCTTACTTAGCTATGAAAAAAATCGTTTTAGATGGTGGTAAAGTATTATTCGTTGGCACAAAGAAACAATGCCAAGAAATCGTTACTGAAGAAGCTTTACGTTCTGGATCATTCTATGTAAGCAATAGATGGTTAGGTGGAACATTAACAAACTTCAAAACAATTCAAAAGAGAATTAGATATTTAAATCAATTAGAAGAAATGGAAGAAAATGGCTCATTTGATACAATGCCAAAGAAAGAAGTTGCTTTATTAAAGAAAGAAAAAGCAAAATTATTAAAGAACTTAGAAGGTATCAAACAAATGAAGAAGCTTCCACAAGCTATCGTTGTTATCGATCCAAAAATTGAACACAACGCAGTAGCAGAAGCAAAGAGATTAAATATTCCAGTATTTGGTTTAATCGATACAAATTGCGATCCTGATGAAGTTAACTATGCAATTCCTGCAAACGATGACGCTGTTAAGTCAGTTAAATTAATCGTTAGCTTATTAGCGGATGCAGTAGTTGAAGCAAAAGGTGGACAAACAATTGTTGCTTATGGCGTTCAACCTGAAGAAGAAGTATCAATGGTTGATGCATTAAATACAGTTGACAAAGCAGAAGAATTAAAACAAATTAGACAAAAACAAAGAGAAGATGCAATGGCTTCTAAGAAGACAACAAATAAGAAACCATCTAAGAAACCAGCTCCAAAGAAAGAAGCTCCAAAAGCAGAAGAATCAAAAGCTGAAACTCCAGCAGAAGCTCCAGTTGTTGAAGCAGCTCCAGAAGCTCCAGCAGAAGCTCCAAAACAAGAAGCAAAACCTGCAAGAAAACCAAGAGCTCCAAGAGCACCAAAACAAGAAGCTCCAAAAGCTGAATAAGAAGATAAATTAAGGAGAGAAGAATAATGGCTTCAAATGTTATTGAATTAATTAAAGTTTTAAGAGATCGTACTGGCGCAGGTATGATGGATTGTAAGAAAGCATTGATGGAAACAGATTGCGATGTGGAAAAAGCAGTTGAATGGTTAAGAGAAAAAGGTATTGCAAAAGTTGCAAAGAAAGCTTCTCGTATTGCTGCTGAAGGATTAACACATGTTGTTGTTAATGGTAATGAAGCATTAATTTTAGAAATTAACTCTGAAACAGACTTCGTTTCCAAGAGCGATGCATTCAAAGATTTAGTTGTTGAAGTAGCTAATGTTGTACTTGCTTCTAAACCTGCTGATATTGAAGCTGCTAAAGCTTTGACACAAGAAATCTTTACAAACGCTACTATCAAGATTGGTGAAAAGTTAGATTTCAGAAGATTTGAATTAGTTACAAAATCAGATGATCAAACATTTGGTTCTTATATCCACATGGGTGGCAAAATTTCTGTTTTAGTAGTTGAAAACGGCGCTAATGCAGAAGTTGCTAAAGGATTAGCAATGCAAATTGCTGCTAATAACCCACAATACATCACAACATCTGATATCCCTGCTGATGCAATTGAAAAAGAAAAAGCAGTTCAAATGGAAGCTGCTAAAAATGATGAAAAACTAAAAGATAAACCAGAACAAGCTTTAGTTAAAATCATCGAAGGCAAAGTTAATAAAATCTTTGCTGAATCTGTTTTAGTTAAACAAGATTACTTATTAGATCCTTCACAAAAGGTTGAACAAGTATTAACATCAAATAAGATAAGTGTTGCTAAATTTGTTCGTTACCAAGTTGGTGAAGGTATTGCAAAACGTGAAGAAAACTTCGCTGAAGAAGTTGCAAAACAAATGAACTAATATTAAGCACTCTTTTTAGAGTGCTTTTTTAAAGAAAAACACAGGGGGTAAACTATGAAAAATAAATACAAAAGAATCTTATTGAAATTATCAGGCGAAGCTCTAGCAGATAAACAAAATGGTGATATTTTTGAAGCAAATAACTTAAACTCTGTCGCTTTAGCGATTAAATCTATGCACGATAGAGGCGTAGAAGTAGCGGTCGTAGTAGGTGGAGGCAATATTTGGAGAGGGAAATTAGCTCAATCTATCGGTGTTGAAAGATCAACTGCTGATTATATGGGAATGCTTGGCACTATTATCAATTCTTTAGCATTGCAATCCGCTCTTGAAAATGTGGGAGTTGATTCACGAGTTCAAACTGCGATTGAAGTTAGACAAGTTGCTGAACCTTACATTAGAAGAAAAGCGATTAGACATTTAGAAAAAGGTAGAGTAGTTATTTTTGGTGGAGGAACAGGCAATCCATATTTCACAACTGACACTACCGCTTCATTAAGAGCTAATGATATTGGATGCGACGCTATATTGATGGCAAAGAATGGTGTTGATGGTGTATACAGCGATGATCCACGCACAAATCCAAACGCACAATTTATTTCCAAAATGACATATACAGAAATGCTTGATAAGAATCTTGCCGTTATGGATAGAACAGCTTTATCCTTATGTATGGATACCGATATTGAACTACGTGTATTCAATATGAATGACACATCAAATTTTTCAAAAATATTGGATGGAGAAGATATCGGCACAACTATTACTAAAAAATAGATATTTATTCGATAATTATCATATTTTTAAGGGTTTAAAATTATTTAAAAACATAGTATGATAAATAAGTGGGCATAAGTAATAATACTTATTTTTACTAGCTAACTTAGCAAAATATAATTTACAACGTACAAGGAGATTACACATGGATGAATTAGTTTTACTTGCAAGAGAACAAATGGAAAAATCAGTTGAGTCATTAAAGGGTAGCCTTGCAACAGTGAGAACTGGCAGAGCTTCAGTAGCTTTACTAGATGGTATTATGGTCGATTATTATGGAGAACCTACTCCATTAAATC
>JBJFEV010000087.1:0-7130 GCA_051891155.1 Bacilli bacterium | reverse complement strand
GAAGAATCCTTGAGCGAGAAGCCCCCACTTCTATAAGTGGTGGGAGCATGTCACTAGATGTGGCAATCTCAGTAGATTTTTCTTTTATTTCTTTATTGGTTTCTATATTCTTACTAGAAGAACAACTTACAAGTAGAATAGGTAAAATTAATAATATACTTCTTTTTTTCATAAATCCTCGCTAATCTATAATTCATAAGGCCATGCGATTAAAGATATTCCTTTTAAGGAAATATTATAAGCTTGTGAGCCTTTATATGGTAATTGCATAAAACGGAACTCTAGATAACTTACATTAGTTCCTACCATATACGTTCTTATATAGCTATTTTCATTATTTTTATTTATTTGATCGATATATACTTTTTGTTCTAAAGTTCCATCTTCACTAAATCCATATATAGACATTACTGGAGAATCTTTATCTATTTTATTGCCATCGTTGCTATTATATAAATTTCCAATATGGATTCTAATTTCTAGTTTTTTATTTCCTATAAAATATCCGGTTTGAAATCCTTGTTTTGCTGAAATAGAAGAAGAAAATTTCGCACTACCATCAGCATAATAATTTCCCTTAACAAAATTGTTTCCATAAATATAACGGAAATATTTTGGCAATGAAGAATTTTCAAAAGCAAATGTGGTCATCGTTTGATTAGTAGAACCAATCTCATACTTATCATCGATATTTGTAGGAAGAGCCATTCTATGTCCTCCCCCATCAGGATTAGTCCCTGAAATAGAAACAATAGAGGATGAAGATACTTCAACTGGCGAAGATGATAAGGAAGAAGAACTTACCACTTTCTCACTAGTAGGAGATGATGAGAAAGAAGAAATAATACTTGAAGATGAAGATACTTTTTCACTAGAAGAAACAATATTATTCGTAGAATAATAAGATGAACCATCTTCGCTTGGAGACGTAATTAAAGAAGGCGAAGAAGAATCTAAAAAAAAGTATTATTATTCTTTTTCGCTCCACAAGAAGTAACAACCAATAAAGATAAAGCAATATAAGCAACAAATGTTTTTTTCATAAAGATGATATCAAAACTATATATAATATATAATTTTTCCCCTTTCCTTTTCTCTATGGCTCATCATATCATAATTTATATATAAAATCACTAAATAGAAAATCCTATCAGAATAGAATATAAAAAAACCTATAAAGGTTACATCTTTTTCCTTTATAGGTTAACATATTTATTTTGCTGCTTTTACCATTAAATCACACATATCTTTAGAGAATGATACTGGATCTTTAATAGGCATTCCTTCAATTAGTAACGCTTGATTATATAATAGATTTGCATATTTGCTTAAAGATTCTTCATCTTCTTCATATACTTTTTCGATCGCTTTAAATAATTCATGATGAGGATTAATCTCTAAAATTCTATTAGCTTTAACTCCTTTATTCTCAGGATTTTCTTGAAGTACTCTTTCCATTTCAAGAGTTAATCCTTCACCGCTTACTAAACATACTGGGGAAGAAACAAGTCTTTCGCTTAATCTTACTTCGGAGACTTCATCTTTTAATATTTCTTGCATCTTATCAAATAAAGATTTTTTACTTTCTTTCAAATCAGAAATTTTTTTCTTATCCTCTTCTGAAAGAATATCTAAATCAGATGTGGCAATAGATTTGAATTCAATACTATCATAATCTTTCATCATCATAAGTGCGAATTCATCAATATCATCTGTAAGGACTAAAACATTATATCCTTTTTCCTTCATGATATCCATTTGAGGCATCGCAAGGACTGCTTCTTTAGTTTTTCCAGAAGCATAATAAATTACTTTTTGTCCTTCTTTCATCTCTTCTTTATATTGTTTTAAAGTGATTGGTTTTTCGCTATTTAATGTCTTATATATTAGAAGATCTTTAATCATATCTTTTTTCATACCATAATCAGCATAGATACCATATTTTAAATGACTTCCATATGTATTAAAGAACTCTTCATATTTAGAGAAATCATCTTTCATTAAAGAACTTAATTCCGAAAGAATCTTCTTTTCTACATTTTTTGCGATTAACTCAAGTTGTTTATTTTGTTGTAAAATTTCTCGAGAAATATTTAAAGATAAATCCGCTGAATCAACTAGTCCTTTAACAAATTTCAAATAATCTGGAAGTAAATCTTTGCATTTATCTTGAATAAACACTCCCTTAGAATATAATTGAAGTCCCTTTTCATATTTATCAGAATATAAGCCATAAGGAGCATCGTGAGGAATATATAATAAAGCTTGATAAGAAATATTACCATCGACATTAACTAAAGTAGAAACGATAGGATCTTGCATATCATAGAATTTATTCTTATAAAATTCATTTAATTGTTCTTTAGAAACTTCTTTTTTGTTTTTCTTCCACAAAGGAATCATTGAATTTAAAGTTTCCTCTTCTTTATATTCTTCTCTCTCCCCTTCAATTTCTTTTCCTTCTGCATCTAGTTTTGGTTTAGATTTAGTTACTTCCATAGTGATTGGATATCTAACATAATCAGAATATTTTTTTACTAATCCTTTTATTTCCCATTCTTCTAGAAATGAAGAATAAGAAGCTTCATCACAATCATCTCTTAAATAAACTTTAATAATAGTACCGACATTATCTTTATCACATTCCTCAATCTCGTATGTATCTTCTCCAGTTGAAGTAAATCTATAACCTGTAGCAGCATCTACTGATTTAGATTCTACAACTACCTTTTTTCCTACCATAAATGCTGAATAGAATCCAACACCAAATTGACCGATAATATCAATATCTTCTTTTTTATTTTCACTCTCTTCTAATTTTTTCATAAACTCTAAAGAGCCAGAGTTTGCGATAGTACCTAAATGTTCCACTATTTCATCATAAGTCATACCGATACCATTATCTTCAATGGAAATCATACGATTGTCTTTGTCAACGCTAATTTTGATCTTGTAATCATTTCTCTTTTCATAGTTATCATTTGTTAATGACATATAGTGATATTTATCGATAGCGTCACTAGCATTAGAGATTAATTCTCTTAAAAATATTTCTTTATTTGTATAAATAGAATTAATCATTAAGTCTAATAATCTTTTTGATTCTGTTTTAAATTCTTTAATTTCGCTCATTGTAATAAGCCTCCTTTAGCACTTCCAATTAACAAGTGCTAATACTATTATAGTACACTTTTTAGCACTGTCAATAATAAAGTGCTAATTTTTTGTGACAATTTTTTTTGCTTTTCCGTTTAAAATATTTAATAAACGTGATATAACTCATCTAAAGGAGATATTTCGGGGGGGGATACATTGGATGAAAAGGAAACTACGTTATAAAGTTAACAACCAAGAAATTGAAAAGTATGTTAATTACATTCCACTTCGCTATATTTTAGCAATCTTTTTAACAATTATAGAAGTGTTAGCAATTTTACTTTCTATTGTTGTTCTATGTTATATAATGCCCTATTTTTATCTGCTCGCTTTTTTTACACAAATTGTCTGTGTGATAAGAATTATTGCTTCTGATGATAATCCAGACTATAAAATACCATGGTTATTTTTTGTCATGGCTGTACCAATCGCGGGCTATATGCTATATTTCTTATTCTATTCTCGTAAATTAAAAAAGAAATACTTACGTCGATTACAAAGGCTTAAAGATTCTTCATATCAAAAAGATGACCAAGAAACTTTAAAAGCATTGCAAGATATTTCTCCTCAAGCATCTTCACAAGCACGTTTAATTTGTAATATTGGTGAAACACATCTTTTTACTAATACAAAACAAACTTATTTCCCTCTTGGTGAAAAAATGATGATTTCTCTAATTGAAGATCTAAAAAACGCAAGAAAATTTATTTATATGGAATATTTCATAATAGAGCAAGGAGTATTTTGGGATAGCATTCTAAAAATACTAAAAGAAAAAGTAAAAGAAGGAGTAGAAGTTAAAGTAGTCTATGATGATATAGGATGTATGCAAACTCTACCTGGACTCTATTTTAAAACATTAAAAAAATGGGGGATTTCTGCCGTTCCTTTTTCTTTTCTAAAAGGAAGCGCTGATAGTGAATTTAACAATCGAAGCCACAGAAAAATCACAGTAATTGATGGTATAATTGGTTATACAGGAGGCATCAATCTCGCGGATGAATATATTAATAAAGCTAGAAAATATGGTCATTGGAAAGATAATGCTATACGTATTGAAGGAGAAGCGGTTAAAGAATTCACTAAATTATTCTTAATCGATTATGGATTAAATGCCAAAAAAATAAATATTCAACAAACAGATTTATTTCCTTCTCAAGATATTAATTGTAATGGTTTTATGGTTCCTTTTGGCGATGGTCCAAAACCAATTTATCAAAAATGTATCGGAAAAATTGTCATTCAAAATATGTTAAATATGGCCACCAGATACGCTTATATGACTTCCCCATATTTAATTATTGATAATGATCTATGCTCCAGCATTGAAAATGCCGCATTAAGAGGCGTGGATGTAAGAATTATCGTCCCTCATATTCCTGATAAGAAACTAGTATTTGCTATGACCCAAAGTTATTATCATCGCCTTATGAACGCTGGGGTTAAAATATATGAGTATACGCCAGGATTTATCCACGCGAAAAGTTATCTAGTGGATGATAAATATGGATTAATTGGTACGATCAATCTCGATTATCGAAGCCTTGTCCATCACTTTGAAAATGGCGTATGGATGTATGATTGTGAGTGTCTAGTTGAATTAAAGAAAGACATAGAAGAAACACTTAGAAAATCTATGGAAGTGAAAAAGAGCGAAATGAAACAACCTTTACTAAAACGTTTCATTCAAGCAATAGTTCGCATTTTTGCTCCTTTATTATAAAAAGGATGCGTCCCTAGCAAAGGTCGCATCCTTCTTTTTTAGTTGTCTAAATAAAAGGTAAATTACCAACATCAGTTGGTCCGTTGTCTGATGAATCATCATTATCTTCTGACGGAGTATCATCTTCTTCATTATTTGTAGCAAAAGATGTATTAGAAGTGTCATCTGTAGTAATAGATGTAGTGGTTGTTATTGAAGTTGGTGAAGGGGAAGAGGAGGAAGTTTCTCCGTTTCCACAAGATACCGCTATAAAAGGAATAGCTAATAACAATAATGCATTTATAATCTTTTTCATGAATCGATCCTTTCTCATTTAATTTCTTTGTTTAATAAGCCTACATAATCAGAATAAGTTATTTTAAGCGAAGAGGAAGTATTTAAACTTTCTATCACCCTATAAATTTCATCTTCTTGTAATCCTCTTATATCAACACATACTTTATTTTTTGTTTTAAATAATGTGTTAAGTAAAGAAGAAGATAACAGTTCAAAGCGACATGCAGAGGAACTTATTCTTCTCATAGTATATGTATTTTTCGCATCTTGATACTTTAATTTATTATCAAAGTGACACGATGAACACTCGCCTCCATATATAGTTTTATATGGGCAATGTGCAAAATTCATTAAGGTATTATACCCAAGAGAATAATAATATGTATCCGTATTTATATCAAGAACTTTTTTTGAAGTTTCTAAAGACATTACCACGCCACAAACTCCTAAATTAAAATAAGACATTTTTGCATAAGAAGAAATAATATTTAAATAACAAAAAGCAATTACCTTTACTCCTTTGTCAATGTATGAAAGCACACCAATATTAGATGCAAGCAAATAAATAAAAGGATTCTTATCTATTACTTTATCTAACTCAACATAATCCTTTTCTTCTAAAATTAAAGGTACATTAATTCCGATATGAGCAATATGCTCTTTCTTTAATTTTTCAATTTCCTTACATAAAGAAGAATAATTAAATTTCTCCCCGCCTATAAAAATAATATATGAAGAAAGATCATTGATTTTATTTAGTAAAGACAAATTAGTTTTATTATCAATAATAATAATTCCTTTATTTTCTTTAAAAGTTACATTCTTATTTTTTAAAAAGAAAGATAAAGCTTCTTCATCAACGTGGGCATCGATATTCTTTTCATTAAGAGCAACAATCTTTTCTTTTAATAAAGAAATAGCTTTTCTACGAGTTTGATTAATAACACTTAAAGGAATAAATACTTCATCTAGAGAACATGTAAAAGAAGAAATACAGAAAGGATCCTTATCAAATCTTTCTACATTACGTTTTAAATTATCAAAAGAAATAGGAGCCTCTTTAGCGGCTTGTAAAATAAATTCACTTTCTACGCTTACGTCTACTTCTCCGTTAGAAAAAGTGATCAATAAAGGATGATTTACTTTCGCTTTAACATATGCTTTAAGAGGTATTAATCTTCTGTTTTGCAATATTTCATCTTCTTTTATTTTATTTAAAATTAAATGAACAGAAGCGTTATTTTCCACTTTATTTTTAGAATAGACTCGATAAACATTTTTAGTGAGATTAGTCACGTTACCTCCTCCAAGTGAGCCTACCTCTTTATCATTTATAAAAAACTTTAGTCCATCACCTTTTTCTATTCGATGAGAAGAAAGAATATCTATTTGATATATATCCTTAAACTTTTTACTATCTACTACTCTACCGATTTTAACGCCTTTATGATTTTGATTTTTCTTTTCAATCACTGAGGAAGGAACACCTTCATCTAAATAGGCTGAATATAGGTAATCCCCTCGACAAAATGCTTCCTTTAAATCTTCCTTTGCTGTATTAAAATCAAAGTTTTTCTTATTTTTAAGACAAGACAATAATGAAGAATAGGTTTTAGTCACTAATCCTACATAACCTGGCCGTTTCAATCTTCCTTCAATTTTAAAAGATGTAACTCCCGCATCAATAAGTCTTTTTAAATTTTCTAATAAGCATAAGTCTTTTGCACTTAATAAATACCCTTTTTCCTTAGAAGAAGATTCATATTGCAAACGACATAATTGCAAACATCTTCCCCTATTTCCCGAAAGAAGATGATTAAAAGATGATAGATAGCAATTACCTGAATAAGATACACATAATGCTCCATGAACAAAGTATTCAATTTCTAAAGAGGTATGCTCCTTGATAAGTCGAATCTCACTTTCTTTAGTTTCACGAGCTAAAACGACGCGAGAAAAACCTTCTTTTTCAAGG
>JBJFEV010000086.1:0-7157 GCA_051891155.1 Bacilli bacterium | reverse complement strand
AGTGACATTGTCCACTGTTAATTGTTTTTGAATTACTTTAATTTGAATAGAAGTTGTTACAGTATTAAACTTATCATCTTCTGTTGGAGTAAATACGACATCAAAGTAAGTTTTTTCAGAGTCGAATGTAAATACTACATTTTCAGGTTTCTTCCATGTAAATTCACCTTCTACTTCATATTCATTTCCTTCAATATCAGTAACAATCATCTTTCCTCCAGTTAATGTAGCATCTGATAGGGTATTTCTATTAGATAATTCACTAGCAACTGGAGCTTCTTTCACCACTGGGTTTCCTTTTTCAATCTTCCATTCAAATACTTGATTAGAAATTGATCCATTAGACCACATTGAGTTAGTTGTATCTTTTAATTGTAAAATAATATAGTATGTGCCAATATCTGTTGCTTTTGATGTTGAAACATAAGTAGTACCATTAATAGTAACAGTTTCTCCATCTTCAACAGGAGCATAGTCATCATTTGTTAATAAACTCAAATCAAATTGTTGTTCTTGAGTATTGTAATAATAAATGTCTTTGCCTTTGTTCTCACCAACAGTGAAATTTGGAACGTTAACTGATTTTCCTACAATATACCAATCATATGTCTTAGAGGTAGATGTTCCATCAGTCCACATATAGTGGTCAGGATCATCAATTGTTGCAATAAATGAATAATTACCAATATCTATTGCACTTATAGTTCCTGTAGTTGATACACCGGAAGGAATTTCAATATATTGTTCTGTTCCATCATATACGAACACCGCGCCATTAATAATTACTTTAACTGCTTTTGTAATTGTTAATGTTGCTTCTTTGGTCATATCAGTAATGATTTCGGAGGTTTCATTATTAATGAATAGAACTCTAAACTTATATGATCCTACTTCAACAGCATCAGTTGAAACAATATCGACATAGTTTTCACCATTATTTATTTCATATTTGACACTTATATTTTGAAGATTCAATACTTCAATATATTCATCAGAAAGAGTCATCAAATCAGCATGGCTTGTTCCATCCCATTGGACAGATTTGTTTTCATATGATTGATTATAAACTGATAGTTTTACTTCATAGAACATATAATCTGAAGTTTCACCGGTACGTTTAATTGTTATCTTAACAGCAATATATACTGTTTCTTTTCCAGTATTTGGAATATAATACTCAGAATCGGAAAGAACATTTCCTACTGTATGATCGCCGTTTTTAAATTGTTCATTAACCCATTGAACGTCTTTAACAACTTCTTCTTCTGGAACAGTTAAACTAACTGAAGCGATAAGTTGCGCAGAAGATGCATAATCAAGATTAATTCTATCCTCTTCCGACATATATGTATTTAATGGTATTTCTGTTTCAGTATCAGTTTTTATCACAACAGATACGCTATCAACAGCTTTTACATCCCATTTAGCATATAATTGAACATTACCATCTAAATTTCTTGTCAACGTTGATGTTGTACCACTTCTTGGTAACATTGTTCCTTCTTCATAAGTGGAAGTTGTATACCATCCAACAAATTCAAATCCATTTCTTGTAGGATCTTTTAATTCTAGTGAATCTGTTTCACTAAATGTTGTAGAAGAAGGATTTTCTGTACTATTAACACCACCATTTAAGTAATATGTAATATCATATGTGGCTTCTTTCCATTTTCCATATAGAGTGTAACCATCTAAGTGTTTTGTAGTTAATGATGTCACTCTTTGAGTAAATGCTTCATCAAAATACCATCCAGCAAATTCGTAATGATTACTTGGATCAATTAATCCAGGAACACTAATTACACCATCCGCATTATATACATATGTATCTGGCAGAGGATTATCAGTTTGTTCTATAGCTCCATCCAATCCAAAGTTATAAGTAATTGGATATGTAATTGGAATTAAATTTGCATATAAAGTACATGAAGTGCTTAATGGTGTACCTTCATATTTATTAGTTAATGCAGCATCTGTATACCAAGCTTCAAATGTATAACCAGGGAAATCTGGAATTTTAGAATTATAATCTGGAACTGAATTCTTTTTAATAATTTCTGTATTAATAGTTGTTGAACCATTATTATATTTAATTCTTATTTCCTCAGTACTTGTTATCTTTATTGTTGGAACGCCATATGTACTATTTGCTTTACAAATCATAATACGATACGTTCCAGCAGAATTAATCTTTATATTGTAATTACCAAATCCATCACTAGAGTACGTACAGTTGTTTTTAGTAGTACTATCATTTTCAATAGCCTCATATCCATACCAGAATTGAGTTCCATTATATTTTTGAACAACTTTAAATTCAAATCCAGTTGATGCCTCATCTTCTGTTACAAATATTGTGCCATAAATATAATTACCATCAACACCAGTAGATGCGTCAATTGGAATTAAGCCAGTTTCTCCACCCGCACTAGTAAATGCGTAATTATTACTTCCATTAACATTAATAGTCTCAAATACTAACTTTCCACTAGATTGTGATGCTACTGCTAAGAAATGTTTGTTTGCAGTATCTATGTCAATATTTTCTGATTGAATCACTTTAGAATCAAAAACATTATCTTTTGTAGCATTAGAATCTGTTGATTGAACAAACAAGCAACCTGTGTATGAAACAGTACTACTAGTTGGAATTTCTACTAAGTAATTGTAAATATTATTAGTTTTATCAATGCAATGTTCTGTTGCTTTCATTATTGCAGTGTTGCCATAATTATCCCAGGCATAACAATACCAGTAAGTGTTATCTTTATAATAATTGTCTGAATGTGATAATTCAGTTGTGACCACTATAGAAGTTTTACCTTGTTTATTTTGATCTCTACAACTTTGATTAGACTTATTAGTACAACTCTTTGTTCCTGTAGCATATATAGTTCCACAAATACTACATTTAGTTATTTCAATTTCTTCATAGTGACATAAACTAAAGTAAGTAAATTTAACATCGGTTGGATGTTTATATGAGCCATTGACATTATCAACAGTAATGCTCTTACTTCCATCAATTAAATCACCACTAATTGAAGTGACGATATATCCATTTTGTTTTGAAGAAGAATCATATGTTAATTCAACTGATTGATTCCAAATGTCGTAAAGAGTATAAGAAGTTAATGAAGCATCAACACGACAAATTCTAAATTTTGTATAATCAGAGTCTTCTCTTTGTGCATTGTAAATATAATAACCTTCTTGCTCTCCAAGATATTCTAATTCTTTAAAATATTGAGTTTTAGTTTCACTAGCACTAGAGAATAATATTACATATTTTCCTGTGTTATTAGCTACTACTACACTTTCAGGTATTTTTACGTAAATGTATTTATCAGCATCTGAAACAGCACCCAACCAGTTATTACCAGATGATGCAATGTAGAATTGATAATTAGGAATTGCGTATAATGTGTAATCTCTTCTTATTTTAGTTGAGAAATCGAACTTAACGTTCTTATCATAATTAGAAACTCCGCTTTCATCTTTACCAACATACCAGCCCCATGTTTCAGAAGTTCCATCATCTGGAACGCCAACAGTATTACCAGTAGTTTTCATTTCATTTGATTCATCAAGAACTTCTAAAATAGAACAATCGATTGTTTCATTGTAATATATTTCAAAAGAACCATTTGCGATGATTTTATTGTCATAACCAATTAAATTAATTGTATATTTTTTCTTAACCCAATCTGGATATAAATTAATTATATGATCTTCAGTTTTCGCAGCTTCTTTAAACAACGATTCAAGTTCAGGGTAAGTCTTAACATTAAAAGTTTCTTTTAAAATGTCACCATTATCATGAATTGGAGTATATGAATCATCATCGTTTTTAATTAACCAACCACCGAAATCATATCCGGTTCTAGTTGGAGCTAAAATATTCCATGAAGAATCATACTCGACTGTCCGAGTATCAATTAGTTCATATGTTTTTTCACCAGTTGCTTCATATTTTGCTTCATTATAAAATTCGCCATAATCATAGTTTAATACAACTTTATATTCTATTGGAGAGTATTGCGCAGTAATTGTTGTATCATGAGTAATATTGCTAGTAGGTTTATCCCATCCGGTAAAGCTATAACCTAAACGATTATCTTTAAATGCCGCTAATCTGGATTCATCACAAGTGACTGATGAACCAGCAGCAACATCTTTTACTTGATCGATGAGGCTTCCATCATAGTTGACAAACTTAACCGTTACAAGTCGATTATATAAATCGATTACTTCACCAGTTGCATCGAGAATACCAGAAGTTATTCCACAATACTTTTTAAATAGTTTATCTTCACTATCGTAAGTGGTCTCATACACAAAAGCATCACCAGTGAATAAATAGTTAGACGTATTCAAAGGTAAGACAATCGCAACAGTTTGTTTACCACTATTGTAAGTAATCAATGCATTATATTCTTTTGAGAATGCATCTTTAGCATAGTATTTTTCAATGCTATTCCAATTTTCTTCCTCTAGTTCTCTTTCTGCAGTAACTTGAGCGGCAATTGGAACAAAGCCATAAGAAAGCTTACCATCATACTCTGGACGCTTTTCTAATTCATAGTCAATGAAATCATAAAGTAAATTCTTACCTCGAGGTAATTCAGAGACATTCTCTGTTTTAGTTTTCTCTTCTGTAAACCAAGTGTTCAAGTCTTCCTTGACAATAGTTGCTTCCGCTAAAGCAGTATTCTTGTTTCCATAGCTAATATATGCCATGACAGAAGGAATAACAATCGCAGTAATGATACCGATGATTGCTATTACAACAACAAGTTCAAGAAGTGAGAAACCATTTTTAATTTTTTTGCGCATAAAAACACTCTCCTTTTTGTATGTTTTAAGTATAATTTCATTATACTCAAAAACTATTGTTTTGGCGTAACTTTCGCTTCTTATGTCACAAATTTTTTTAATTGCAACAAAAAAGAAGGGTAAATATGTGTATTTACTCTCCTTTTAGTTCAAATAATATATCTCTTAATTCAGCAGCTCTTTCAAAATCTAAATTTCTTGCCGCTTCTCTCATTTCTTTTTCTACTTCTTTGATAGTTTTCTCTTTTTCACTTCGCGTCATCTTGCCTTTTTTATAAGAATTTTCATCGAGTGGCTTGTCAGTTATATGAAGTGGCGGTCTCACTTCTTTAATAATCGTTTTTGGAATAATGCCATGCTCTTGGTTATATGCTGTTTGAATCGCTCTTCTTCTATTTGTTTCACTAATAGCGGCTTTCATAGAATCCGTCATCTTCTTAGCATACATTATTACTCTACCTTCCGCATTACGAGCCGCTCTACCAATGATTTGAATAAGAGATCTTTCACTTCTTAAAAATCCCTCTTTATCCGCATCTAAAATTGCAATAAGTGACACTTCTGGAATATCTAAACCTTCTCTAAGAAGGTTAATACCTACCAAAATATCATATTTTCCTTTACGAAGTTGATAAATTATTTCCGTTCTTTCCAGCGTTTTTGTCTCGTTATTTAAATAGGAAACTTTATATCCTCTTTCTTTCAAATATTCGGTCAAATTTTCCGCATCTTTTATAGTCAATGTAACTACCATTACTCTTTCATTTTTAGCAATTACTTTATCTATTTCTCCCACTAAATCATAGATAGGATTATCCGCATCCCTTACTTCTATAAGAGGATCCACTAAGCCTGTTGGACGAATAATTTGTTGTACAATTTCACCTTCAGTTTCACCTAATTCAAAGTCACCAGGAGTGGCAGAAGTACATATACAATTATTAATTTTGCTGTAAAATTCATCAAAATTCAATGGTCTATTATCTAAAGCAGAAGGAAGACGAAAACCGTATTCTACAAGGGTAGTTTTCCTTGCTCTATCACCATTAAACATACCTCTAATTTGAGGCAAAGAGACATGCGATTCATCGACAACTAGCAAAAAATCAGATGGGAAATAATCAAAAAGGGTATATGGAGTACTTCCCGCTGGTCTATTATCAATATGGCGCGCATAATTTTCAATACCTGAACACATTCCAAACTCTAATAATTGTTCCATATCATAACGGGTACGTTGATCGAGTCGTTCTTCTTCCAAGAGTTTACCTTGTTCATGAAAAAAATTTAATCTTTCTACTAGTTCTTCTTTAATTGATTCTACCGCTTTTTTTATTCGTTCATGAGTAGAAGCATGCTCGTGAGCAGGCATGATTGGAAATGCTTCATATCGATGGATTAATTCACCGGTCAAAGAGTCGACTAATTGAATCGATTCTATAGTATCCCATTCATCAAGTAAAACGCGTAAAATTGCGTCTTTTTCAAATGCGACACATATCTCTAAAACATCGCCATTAAAGCGGAATGAACCAGCGCTTAAAGATAGATTATTTCTCACGTATTGACTTGCAATCAATTGTAATCCAATCTTCTTTCGGTCAATTTCATCTCCCACCTTTAAAACGAACACCATTCGCCTATATTCATCTGGGTCAGATAAACCATAAATAGAGGCAACAGAGGCGACAATGATAGTATCACTTCTATTTAAAACAGCGTTTATAGCGGAGCTTCTCATTATTTCAATTTCTTCATTCATTTGAGCATTTTTTTCAATGTAAGTATCAGATGATGGAAGGTAAGCTTCTGGTTGATAAAAATCGAAATTCGATACAAAAAATTCCACTCTATTTTCAGGAAATAATTCTTTAAATTCTCCATATAATTGACCCGCTAAAGTTTTATTATGGACAAGGACTAAAGTAGGCTTATTTATTTGCTCGATAACATTGCCGATTGTAAATGTTTTTCCTGTTCCAGTCGCACCTAAAAGGACCTGAAATCTTTTATTATCTTTCACGCCTTGAACGAGTTCTTTAATAGCTGTAGGTTGATCACCAGTTGGTTTATATGGTGATACTAATTTAAAGTTTTTTTGTTCCATAATTATTTCGTCTCTTGTACAACTTGTTGTTCATATTCTAAGAACAAATCATATATTTTTCCAGATAAATAATAAGCAGTAGCATTATCAAAAATACCCGATTTTTCAGATAAATCATACTTTTCTTGGAATTTATCAACCGCTTCATCAAAAGTTGAGCATTCTTCATTTAGCACTTTAGAAATTTGCTTTTTTACCATCTTTCTTTGAAGAG
>JBJFEV010000085.1:0-7180 GCA_051891155.1 Bacilli bacterium | reverse complement strand
TCTTTTTTTGTAATCAAATAAAAGAAACAAAGTATAGGTAAAAATAAAAATAAACCCCCTAAGAAAATTTTTATTTTATTTTCTCAATTTTTTCTAATTTTTGCTCTAAATAGTCCATTAAAAGTACTGTTGCTTTGCCTCGATGAGACACGTTATTCTTATCTTCTGGCATAGTACAAGAGAAAGTTTTCTTATATGGTTTAAAATAGAAAATTGGATCGTAACCAAAGCCATAAGGTCCTTCCACAGGAGGAACAATCACACCTTCACACGAACCAACAAACACTTTTTCTTCCTCATCGCTAACAAAAGCTATCGCACAATGATATGAAGCTGATTTATCTTCTTTATCAGCAAGCATTTCATTAATTTTTAGATTCTTTTCTTGATAGGAATGTTCTTCCATAAAACGAGCAGAATATACTCCTGGAAAATTATCAAGAGCATGAATACAAATTCCTGAATCATCAGCAATGACTATTTTAGAAGTAAATTTTCTTGCATCTCTCGCTTTGATCAAAGCATTATCTTCAAATGTTGTTCCGCCTTCTTCAGGAGAAGAAATGATTCCTTCCTCTTTCAAAGAAGTAACATTAACATTATAATTTTCAAATAATTCTTTATACTCCCTAACTTTGTTAGGGTTATTAGTGGCAATAACAATATCTATCGGTTTCATAACTACTCTCCTAAAGTATATATTTTTTTAATTTTGTAAGATGAAAATGAAAAAGAAAGAATCAAATTTTCACATACTAGTCTTACTTCATTTTCTAAACAATAAGCTCTTTTTATGTAGCCGTATTCACCTTCATCTTTTACTTCATCATATTTATCACATTGAGTAAAGATAATTTTAAAAAATGCTTTTCCATCATCTTCAATTCTAAATCCATTGGCAATCATATAGGAACTTGTTTCTTGACTAATAGTTATTTGAACTTCATTTTTATTATGTTCAATTTTTTCTACTTTACCTTCATCAAATAAAGAATTCAATTCATTATTTTCCATAAATATCACCTCGATTACAACACAAGTTTAACACCTCAAGTAAAGAAAAAAAAGAAAAGAAGAAGATTATTTCACTTCTCCTTCTATAACATCATCTTCATTGATATGTACATTTACTTTTTTATTACAACGATTTCTTATTAAATCATCAATTGGGCCAAAAATAACATAATAAACTGGAATAGTTAAGAATAAGAACCACCATGGATGCCAGAAACCTGTAAATGTTCTTCCAAATAGATTATAACTAACTCCTGGGAATCTTAAACCTAAGAAACAATATACACCCGCTACAAGGATTGGATAAGCAAATGAACAAAATTGTTTTTTAAAGATAGCATCGATCAATGTTGGTACGATTGGAATCAATAAGAATAATACCCAATAACATGCCCAGCCTGTTCCTCCTAAAACAAATCCTAATAATAAGTAAGCGATTAATGATCCAAATACTGTTAATGGAACTAAAATACTTTCTAATACTGATTTAACACTACGTTTATAATTTGTATTGCAAACAAAATTTGCTTTGTTATAAGTCTTTCCATCATTAGTGGTTACCTTAATGCCATCCATGCCAATATGGACTGTTTCACCATCTTCAGATTGAACGTGAATTCCATTTTTTCCAATGTGAACTACATCATCACCATCTTCAATATGAATTCCACCTTTAAATTTGAATTGAGCATCACCGGCATTAATATTTATATTTAATTCATCATCTTGGTCATCTTCATCTTCGTCATCTTCATCATCATCGTCTTCATCATATTTAATCTTTTCTGCTTTTTCTTCTTTGTCTATTTGCTCATCTTTATTATCTTTTACATATGATGCTGACTTGTCTAAATCTAATAATTCATCAAGAGAAATACCATATAATTTAGCAAGTTCGACTAGATTATCAGTATCTGGTGAAGCTTCCGCTCTTTCCCATTTTGATACTGCTTGTCTAGTTAATCCGAGTTTAGCGGCTAACTCTTCTTGTGAGTAACCATTTTTCTTTCTTAATTCATATAATCTATTTGCTGTTTCAATATTCATAATCTTTTGTCCTCCTAAGCACAACTTAATAATGACTTATTTATTCCCGGTTGCTCAAGCAATTCTAGTTTGAATCGTAGGCAACTATTGGTTGCGGGCAAATTTTCCCCTATTTTTAGGGAATTATTTTATCTCACTTTTTTAAAATTCTTCTTTTAATTTTCGAGAAAACAATGAAATTATTGTATTTTTTGGATCTGTTTTTAAATATAAGATAGAATAAACTGCATTGCAAATTGGAAGTTCCACATTATATTTTTTTCCTAATGCCACTACTGCTTCTACCGTAAAATAGCCTTCCGCTAAATTATCGTATTGTACTCCTTTTACTAAACATTCTCCAAATTCACGATTATGTGAATGCTTGGAAAATACGGTCGCTTCATAGTCACCTAGATGGCATAATCCATAAGCGGAAAGTTCATTACCTCCCATCGCTTTGATTAAGCGGGCAATCTCTCTTGTCCCACGTGACATTAAAGCACCTTTTAAGGATGATAAATGAAGACCATCCAATATTCCAGCAGCGATTCCAATCACATTCTTTGTCGCCGCTCCTATTTCATTACCCAATAAATCTTTTCCATAATAGAAACGAATTAGATCGGAAGAAAATAATTCAATAAGGTATTTCTTTGTTTCATCTTCCTTTGCATCGATAACCATACAATTGGGAATAGAAGCAAGATAATCTTGCGCATGTCCTGGACCGATCCAAACCGCGACATGATTAGAAGGATTCATATTATCTTCCACTATTTGACTTAATCGACGCAATGTCTTTTGCTCAATACCTTTCATACATAAAACAAAATATTTATTTTGTATGTCATATTGTTTTAATTCATCCATCAAGCCTTGCATTCCTTGCGTTGAAATTGAAATGGCAATTATGTCAAAAGAATTAATAGTATCTAATGATGTTATTAATTTTATCGATGGGTCAAGTTTTAAGTAAGCATTTTCTCTTTTTTCTTGTAGTTCTATCATATTTTTAGAAGTAGCTCTTCCATAGATAGTGACATCAAGTCCCACTGAATTTAAATACCATGCAACAAACGTTCCCCATCTACCGCATCCAATTACTAATATTTTTGGTTTCATAATATACACCTTCTTTTTTAATATTTAAAATTAACGCTAACAATCTCAGCTCGACCATTAGTTCGCATTTGAAAACCCCAAGCACCATAGCCTCGAGTTATATATGAAGTAAAGTCACCTTTTTTATATATACCATCAATATACCACGTTTTATACATCAAGCGGTAAAAAATACTAACAGGAATTTGAAAAGGAAACAATTGACCCCTATGGGTATGGCCAGAAATTTGAAATGTAGCTCCTTCTTGCATCGATTCCTTATAGCTTTGAGGTTGATGATCCATCACTAATAAAGGAAGATCAATCTCATCATTTTTTATTTCATTTAAATCTTTTCGTTCTAGGTAAGATTCATCTATTCGACCAATAAGTTTAATCTTTTCATCAATTACTATCTCTTCATCAAGAAGAAGATTAATATTTGTTTTTAAATAAAAATTCTTAATTTCATCTAAAGTGTTATATTTTAATTCATGATTTCCTGTAACAGCATACACCCCATATGTAGATTCTATCTTATTTACATTAGTAATAAAATCATTTTGATCAATCTTATCGATATCACTATCGATAACATCACCAACAAAAAGGACTAAATCTGCTTGTTGCGAGTTAATTCTTTGTACCATCTTTGATATATCAATAAAAGAGCCAAAAGAAGCATAATGAATATCTGATAAGCATATAATTTTTAAAGAATTATCTCCTTTACCGGCATTAATCTTCGTTATTATCGGATTATACAAAGCAAATATACCATAACCAATTATGCTAAATGATAAAAAAGAAGAAATAATCAATATAATAAATTGATTTAACTTTCTTTGAATAAATTCCTTCTTAATTAATTTCATAAGAATCAATAAGATAATCTTTAAAAATAAGCCAAAAATCACTAAATAAAGTAGAAAGACTAAAATATCAAAACCAATATTACCTAAAACTTCAATTACTCCACCTATTCTTGTAAAATATGAAATCATGCTACATGCAGGTAATACGATACAAAGTACGCTTATGATTATCCAATAAATAATACGAAAATCTTTTTTTATTACAACATGCAATTGCTCATAAATTATTCTTCCCACAAGAATAAAGGCTAGAAAATAAGCGATAAATCCTAAAGTATATAATAAAGGTGTCATACTTTTTCCTTTCTTTTAGAAGATAACTTAATTATAAATCATTTTATCCTCGAATTAACAAAAGAATAACAATATTTATTTTTCGTATACATCAATAATAGTGTTGCCAAAATGAAAAATTACTTTTTATCAAAATAAAAAAAACAATCATTATGATTGCTTCTATACTATAAATAATAGATTGGCTCCTCCTTATGGATTTCTTAATAAGTTAC
Source organism: Bacilli bacterium (assembly GCA_051891155.1). Classification (GTDB taxonomy): domain Bacteria; phylum Bacillota_I; class Bacilli_A; order RFN20; family CAG-449; genus UBA3210. The sequence continues at coordinate 2,652 of JBJFEV010000085.1, read as the reverse complement.
CTTGTTAAGAATCCACTTAGGTTTCCTTTCCTTTCGTCTAAGAGATGAATCTTAGATATAGGTCCATACTTTCGTATTTCTCGTCGACATACTTACTTATTGCTAAGTAGGTTCCGTCACAGTGTTAAGACTTCCTTCACAGGAATCTTGGGAACTGCGCATCCAATAGATTTAACTCTACTTTTTACTTCTGCACTGGGTCTTTCCTTGCGGATAACCTTCTCGCGATTTCGGACTAAGATTTTCATCTTATTCTTCCTTCTTGATTCACATTTTCTTTCGTTAATGTTTTGCAGCTACCATAGCACCTCTAGTCTGGAATAAATCCTTACTAGGTTGCAACAGCTTCATGTCGGTTGATTTGACTCTTCCTTCCACATAGGCAGTGACCCTTTCAGGCCCTTGACCTTTGTCTTCGCTAGCTATATAACTAGTTTAGACATAGCTACCTCCACGTTTTTATTCGTGTCTCTTACTACGCATCTCACATCTCCAATGAAATGTTTTTTGCTTCTGTAATGGGTTTTGCGTTTCTGCTAGCCCCGTCTTTTGTTTCCACTTAAATTTCCATTTAAGTTTTCCCTTGGACCATTAGATTATCTCAATCTAACTTTACAGCTACTCAGATCCTCTTATTTCTTAATGAATAATTACTTATTCATTTTAATAAGGTCTCTTTTGCTCGCTTCGAATGAATAAATTCATTCTTATCGCTGGGCTACCCTCAATCTTGTGACCAAGTCTTTCCCTGTTTGGTTTATTCAAGCCTTTTAAACTTGTTTCACCATGGCTTTCGATTTCTCTTTGCCACACATCTAAGCTCTAGTTACCTAGTTCACTTATTTGTTATTAATCTTTTCTAAAAAAGAAAACTTATTTTTACTTTCTTTCTTTGGGAGAGGAAAGTTTTCTTAAGCCCTCTTACGAGGAGATTAAATTCTACTTTCACAAGTAGATATTTGTAAATTTTACCTTTAACAGTTCAACTTACTTTTTCAGGTTTTTATTAAAATTTTAACCCTTTTCGTAAATATTCGTCTTTCGGCTTTTATTTACTACTTCCTCTGATTTCTCAAGGGGGAAGTGTTTCTATATTACTATAGGTCAAATTGTCTGTCAACTATTTTTTTCACTTTTTTTAAAAAAATTTTTTTCTTTTATTTTTATCTTATTTTATAAGATAATTTTTTTATCAAAGAAGAAAAAAAACATAAAGATTTTGCATCTCTTTATGTTTTCATAATTAATTTTTAGAATAAAGTTAATTGATTTCTTTCTGGTAAATCCTTTAATGCTCCTAGTTTTTTTAAATTATCAATATTAGTTTGCGATAATTTGGTTCTTCTTTGCAAATCTTCAATAGAGATAAATTCCATTTTTTCTCTTGCCTCAACAACAGTATCGGCAGCGGCAGAGCCTAAGTTATCTAAAACATCAAAAGGAGGAATAATCATATTATGTTCTTTATCGATAATAAATTTACTAGCTAAAGATCTATTAATATCAATCATTCCAATCTTGTATCCTCTTTCCGCCATTTCAAGAGCGATATTAAGTGTCTTTTCAATTTCTTCATCCTTAGGTGATAATTTATCGCCTCTTCCTTTAATTTCTTTATACTCTTCTAACTTTTTAACAATGGCTTTTTCTCCTTCTGCCATCACTTTAATATCGAATTGCTTAGAACGAGTTGAGAAAAAGACCGCATAATATTCTAAAGGATAATAAACTTTATACCAAGCTACGCGACACGCCATCATGACGTAAGCTACAGCGTGCGCTTTTGGGAATAAATATTTTATTTTATTACAAGAGTTTATGTACCATTCAGGCACTTTATTCTCTCTTAACAAATCTTCATATTCTGGTTTTAATTGTTTACCTTTTCTCACATCTTCCATTATCTTGAAGGCTGTGGATGGTTCTATGCCTTGATTAATTAAACCGACCATAATATCATCACGACATCCAATAACTTGTTGTAAGGTACAAACTTTTTCGTTTATTAAATCTTGTGCATTACCATTCCACACATCAGTACCATGTGATAAGCCAGAAATAATCAATAAATCAGCGAAAGTTTTTGGTTGTGTTTCCACTAGCATTTGCCTTACGAATGGCGTACCAAATTCTGGTAATCCCAAAGCACCTGTTTTTTCATTTAAATAATTAGAATGACGTTTTAAAGCTCTATCAGATGAGAAAAGAGAGATAACATCAGTATCTGTTAAAGGCACAGTATTCGCAGGAATTCCAGTCATATCACCTAACATTTTTAATGCAGTAGGATCGACGTGACCTAATAAATCTAATTTCAAAACATTATCATGAATTTTATGGAAATCAAAGTGAGTAGTTTTCCAAGTTGCACTCATATCTTCAGCCGGATATTGAATAGGTGTAAAGTCATAGACATCCATATCATCAGGTATAACAATAATACCACCTGGGTGTTGACCAGTTGTTCTTTTTACATCCTGACACCCCAAAGCAATTCTTTCTTTTTCCGCATTTCTAATCGTCTTTGGATCAATACCCATTGATTCATAATAACCAAGTACATATCCATATGCTGTTTTCTCAGCAACTGTTTCAATAGTACCCGCTCTAAAGACATTATTAACTCCAAGTAAATCTTTTGTCATATCATGG
>JBJFEV010000084.1:0-7180 GCA_051891155.1 Bacilli bacterium | reverse complement strand
CCTCAAAATCGTGTTACCGATCATCGTATTGGCTTCACAATTCAAAAATTAGATCGTGTAATAAATGGTGATTTAGATGAAGTTCTTGATGCTCTTGTAAATGCAGATCAAGAAGATAAAATGGCACAAGAGGCTAAAAAATATAATGATTAATACATTAGGTAATATCATTAATAAAGCTAAACAAAATATCAATAAAGAATATGTCTTAGAAGAAGATCTTCGCTATCTTCTTCAAGAGACTTTTTCTTTACCTCCCTCTGATTTTGTTATTGGATTAAATAAGGAATTTGAAGATGAAGATTTCTTTTTAAAATGGGAAAGAGTAAACAAAGGAGAACCTTTATATTATATTTTAGGTAAAGCTCCTTTTTTTGGAAGAAAGTTTATTGTAGAAGAAGGAATAACCCTTATTCCTCGCAATGAAACGGAAGAATTAGTTCTTTTAGCAAAAAATTCCATATTAAGAAAGCGTTATGCTTCACCTTCTATTGTCGATATTGGAACAGGAAGTGGATGCATCGCTATTACTTTATCGAAAGAATTGTCTTATGCTACAGTTATAGGAATTGATATTTCTATTCAAGCTTTAGAGGTAGCTAAGAGAAATAATGAATTATTGGAAGGAAATGTTAATTTTATTCTTGGCGATTGCTTAAAAGAAGTTAAGAATAAAAAATTTGATGTAGTTATATCAAATCCTCCTTATATTTCTGAAAAAGAATTTGTTAGCAAGACAGTACTTGATTACGAACCTCATATCGCTTTATTTGCCAAAAATAATGGATTAGAAATATACGAAAAAATATTTATAGACCTTGATGAAGTGTTAAATTATGATGGTATAGCTCTATTTGAAATATCTCCTTCTTTAGTAAATGGTTTAACTTCATTAATTGAAAAGTACTTACCTTTATATACCTATGAATTCATCAAAGATATCAATGGTTTTACTCGATTTTTATTTTTAAGTAAATAGAATTTATACCTTCTACCCATAATAAGGGCAGGAGGTTTTTTTATGAAAACAAAATTATTGTGTGTCTTTTGCACTTCATTGTTTACCATTTTTACAAGTGTAAAAACAAATGAAACATCTTTTAAGTATATGTATTCTATTCGTGCTGCTTCGTATTCCCCTCTTGATGAAGGAACGTTATATACTTACAAAGAAAAGTTGATTGATATCTACGAAAATCTTTGTTTAGATGTTGATGAAAGATATCATGAACAATTAATAAAAAATAATATCAAATTGTTTTCTTTTAATTCAGCTGCTACATCTTATTACGCTAATGGAATGATAAATGTTGTTATAGGAAAAGGGAAGGGGAGTAAAATTCAAGGAAGATTAAGAAAAAATAGTTGTGATAATGAAGTAATCAGAGAAAAAATATATATCTTTGATATTTTAAATGGCGTATAATTATTAAGGTGAGTAAATAAATGGAAACAAAGGTTTATGATTTTGATGATGAAGAAGTGATTCAAGAAATTCGAAATAATAATGTCATCGCTTTACCGACAGAAACTGTATATGGACTAGGTGTTATTTATGATTCTTTGGAAGCTTTTGAAAAATTAGTCAAAGTCAAACAGAGAAAACCAGATAAACCATTTACTTTGATGCTTAGCTCTATAGAAGATATTTCTAACTACGCTTACTTTGATGAGAATACTTATCGAGTAATTCAAAAATATATGCCAGGAGAAATCACTTTGCTATTAAAACCTAAAGAGCATTTATTCCCTTGGGTGACATTGCATAGTTCTTATATTGGTATAAGAATTGCCGGATTATTACAAGTTGGTGAGCTTATTAAGAAAGTAGGTCGACCAATGTTAGTAACTAGTGCAAATATATCTTCTTTTCCTGCATGCGTTGATTTTAGGCAAACTTATGATACATTTTCTTCTTATATTCCGGCGATTATTAAAGGAGAAACTAGTTCATCTATTCCTTCTACAATTGTAAAATGTGATGAAGGATCAATAACATTAATTCGTCAAGGGAGAATTCCTTTTGAAGAAATAAAGAAGACATGGGAGGGTTAAAAAATGAAAATATCTATCGCTTCTGATCATGGAGGATTCCTTTTAAAGGAAGAACTTAAAAATTATCTTACATCATTAGGACATGAGGTCGTTGATTGTGGAACCTATTCTTTAGATTCTTGCGATTATCCAGATTTTGCTGAGAAAGCAGCGCGTTTAGTATCTGATGGTACTTGTCAAAGAGGTATTGAAGTATGCACTACTGGAGAAGGTGTAAGCATATGCGCGAATAAAGTTCCTGGCATTAGATGTGGTTTAATCTACAATGAAGAAGTTAGCGTTTTAACTCGTGAACATAATGATGTTAATATGATAGCGATTGGAGCGAAGTTTACTTCTTTTGAAGAAGCTAAAAAATATGTGGATAATTTCCTCAATACACCTTTTGCAGGTGATCGCCATACTCGTCGTGTAAATAAAATGAATTCCATTCATTAATAAAATCCCTTTGGGGATTTTTTCTTTTTTTGAATAATAATTCATCTTTTGGACAAAATTATTCTTGAGGTGAATAAAATGAAAAAGATTAAAAGATTTCCAAGTTGGTCAGTTGAAGCAAAAGCAGGATTAATTCTTGGGTTTACCGCGCTGACTTTAGCGGGCTCTATGACTTTAATCAATAATAAAAATAAAGTAGGTACAGTAGATAGTGAAGATCCAGTAATAGTAACGCCATCCGATCAACCAATTGAAGTCAGTAATAATACAGAAATTGTAGTAGATGAAAAAATTGAAACTTTAGTTCGTCCTTATTTGATTAATGCGACAATTGCTCGTTATTACTATGATATGAATGATGATGTGGAGACAAGAGCTTCTGCAATCGTGGAAGTTCCTGGAAAGAATAATACATATATGAAATCTGTAGGTGTTGATTATGTGTATTCAGGTAAAACTTTTACTGTAGTGGCTGCGACTTCTGGCGTTGTGAGTGAGAGAATTAATGATGCTACCTATGGTAATTTGATTTGTATCACTCATGATTCAGGTCTTAAAACTATCTATTCCTCCTTATCTTCATTTAATGTAATTAAAGGACAAAAAGTAAAACAAGGTGAAGTTATTGGTACATCTGGAGAATCTTTATATACTGTGGAACTTGGTAACTCTTTACATTTTGAAGTGATTAAGGATAATACATATATCAATCCGGAAAAGGCGTATACTTCTATTGTTACTAAGATATAGATTGTATATGAAAAACACAGCTCGAATGAACTTTGTAAGCTCATTAAAGCTGCGTTTTTTTTAGTTAATTAAATGAATATTTACAAACGAATTAATCGTCATCCTTATATTCAGGTATTTTGGTACCTATTATTTTTGATTTTGAATGAATTAAATTTGAGGAAATATCTTCTTTTTTAATCACTGGTATTTCGCCTGTTTTTCTTTGTAAGTTTAATTCTTCCATTGGAATTTGTTTGTTGTTTGCAGGAATAGTAAGTTCCTTTGCTTCAGTGAATTTTCTTTCAGATGACTCTTCTTTGAAACCAGCGCTTGCAGAGAATTGCGCACAATATAGGACAAATAGGTTAGGAAGAGATAGCCAAACTAGTGAGCAAAGTAAATTTACTGAATATTGATCTAAGACAATAATTGGCTCCATCGATGTGGAAATGTTAGTTTGATACCAAGATAATATGACTGGTACAAAAACTGGTAAGAAACTTAGTATATCTAATACAAGTAAGATTTTAGGTCGATGATGTTTTCTTAATGTTGTCTCAAATAGGGCATTGATAAGTAGGAAGGCTGCATCTGATATTAATACAAAGAGAAATATCATTTGTGTATTGCCCGTGAAAGAAGACATTGTTAGATAATCAATTACGACTTTGTATATTCCAAAGAAGAAATTGAGTATACAAAGAAATGTTAAAAACATAGGCTCTTTTTTTATTAAAGCGATGAAAGAAAGAATGATGGAGGATAATGTGTAAGCGTAGAAGCAAACCATCAAGGCAAAAGCCATCTTTTCGTTCATTCCGTCAATTACTGTATAAGAGAATAGATTAAAATTTAATAACTCAATAAAACTGAAATTGACATACATGTTTTTTGTTAAAAAATAAAATGTTCCAACAATGAACAAAATATTTATTAAGAACCCTAACAATAATGGAATCCTTGTGTAGTGTTTTCTAAGTGTTGTTTTCATAGTTTCCTTTCCCTTTTTAATAAAAAAATAATATACTTAACCTCAATATAAATAAAGAGTTTTAAGATGTTTTTAAATCTACAAATTGTAGAATGACAAAAATATTAATATTTTTAAGTCCATATTCTTCTTAGAAGAAAATAAATATATGAGGTGATTTTGTGTATATTTGTCCCTTGTGTGGCGCTAAAGATGAAAGGTATTTTGGTATTAATAAAGGTAAGATATATTGTCGAAGATGCATTACTTTTCAAGGGAATGAAGCGCCTTATGAAAGAAAACTAAATTTTGAAAAAGTAGAAGAAAAATTGAATTATCCTTTATCAAAGGAGCAAGAAGAAATATCTTCTAAGATCTTGCGCGCATTTATTGATGGTAAAAATATTCTACTTCATGCTGTTTGTGGCGCAGGTAAAACAGAATTGACCTACAAGGTTATAGCGCATTGCTTATCATCTTGCTTACAAGTTGGATTTGCCATTCCTCGAAGAGACGTAGTTGTAGAATTATTACCTCGACTCAAGGAGGCTTTTCCAAGTAAAACTGTTGTAGCGGTGTATGGAGGAAATACTTCTTGTTTAAAAGGAGATATAATTCTATTAACAACGCATCAATTATATCGATATAAGAATTACTTTGATTTGCTAATTATCGATGAGACGGATGCTTTTCCGTTTTCAGGAAATGAATTATTAAATGATCTTTTTTTTCGTAGCTTACGAGGCACATATTTAATGATGAGTGCTACTCCTCTTCCTTATATGGTAAAAAAAATTGAGGAAAGCAACGGAGTTTATTTGAAGCTAATGAGACGCTACCACAATCATCCTCTTATTGTTCCTACGGTTGAATTATCATCTTTTTTTCCTTTTTTTATACTATTAAAATACATGAAAAAATTTTATGAAAATAGGAAGCCTTTTTTTGTGTTTGTTCCAACTATTGAAGAAGGAGAAATATTATTAAAAAAGGTAAAAATATTTAATAAAAATGGAGATTTTGTTTCTTCTAAAACAAAGGAAAGAAACAGTATAATTCAAAGTTTTAAAGACGGAAAATTATCATACTTAATCACCACTTCTATATTAGAAAGAGGAGTGACAGTAAAGAATTTACAAGTAATTGTATATAATGCTGATCATAAGTTATATGATGAAGGAACATTAATTCAAATCAGCGGAAGAGTTGGACGCAAAATTGACGCGTATGATGGAGAAGTTATTTTTATTGCTTCAAAGAGAACTATGGCGATGGAAAATGCGATTAGAAAAATTGAAAATGCCAATGAACAAGAAAATTTGTAAGATATGTTTTAAAGAATTTATAGTTGATGGTTTTTCTTCATTTTTTTATAAAGATCAAATAATTTGTAACTCTTGTTTACTTGATTTTAATCCTAAATTTATCCATTTTAAAGATGAAGGGATTAATTGTTTAGCAATATATAATTACGATGAGACGATAAGAAAACTTTTATATCAATTTAAAGGGTGTTTTGATAAAGAGCTGAAAGATGTATTTTTAAATCCGTTTGTTTTTGAATTAAGAATTAAATATTTTGGATATATTATTATTCCTATTCCTTCTTTTGAAGGAGATGATGAAGAAAGAGGATTTAATCATGTAGAAGAAATTTTTTCATGTTTAAATTTGAAAATAGAAAGAATGGTAACGAAAAATATCAAGATGAAACAATCATCATTAAATAAAACAGAAAGAGAAAAAATAGCTTCGGTTATGATCTTAAAGAAGAAGATAGATTTATCGAACAAAAAGGTGTTAATCGTAGATGATGTTTATACTACTGGCAATTCTTTTCGCGCGTGTTTAAAACTGATACAGAGGCAACATCCAAAAACACTAAAAGCATGTTTTTTAGCAAAAAACGATAAAAAACCATAATTTTTTTGTCGATAAAACTAAAAAAAAGAAGATGATAATATTTAGAATTTTGAATTGTTATATCGTATAATTTTCTTGTAGTAAAATTAGTAGAAAGGTAGGGACAAAATGAGAGGTAAAGTAAAATGGTTTGATGCCGATAAGGGATTTGGCTTCATCAACCGTGGCGAAGGAGAAGATATCTTTGTTCATTATTCTCAGATTAGAGAAGATGGATATCGCTCTTTGGAAGAAGGTCAAGAAGTTAAGTTTGACTTAACAGAAACAGAACGTGGTCTTCAAGCACGTAATGTTGTAAAAATCTAATTTGATTTATCAAAACAACATAATAGAGCCTATGATTTTTATAAAAATCATTGGCTTTTTTTGCTTTTAACTAGTTTATATTTGCTTAAACGTAGTTTAAAAGGTATAATCGTAATGGACTATATAATTTTTAGTATTTGTACAAATGGAGGTTTAAAGATGGCAAATAGTTTTATTGATAAACTACTAAGAGTTGATGCACGTGCTTTAAAGAAAATTGAAGCTCTTGCTGATCAAGTTATTTCTTATGAAGAAAAAATGCGTGCGTTAAGCGACGATGAATTAAAAGCGAAGACTCCTTATTTTAAAGAGTTACTTGCTGGAGGTAAAACACTTGATGATATTTTACCAGAAGCTTTCGCTGTCTGTAGAGAGGCAGACTATAGAGTGAGAGGTGAATTCCCTTTTAAAGTTCAAATTGAAGGCGCTATTGTATTGCATCAAGGTGACGTTGCTGAGATGAGAACTGGTGAAGGTAAAACACTTACTGCGACCATGGCAGTTTACCTAAATGCATTAGAGGGAAAAGGCGTACATGTTGTTACAGTAAATGAATATTTGGCTGCTCGTGACTGTGAAGCGATGGGAAAAGTATATAATTTCTTGGGATTATCTTGCGATGTTAACTTAAGAGAAAAAGATGTTCAAGGAAAGAAACAAGCTTATTTAGCGGATATCACTTATACCACTAATTCGGAATTAGGTTTCGATTATCTAAGAGATAATATGGCTCAAACTACTGATAGAAGAGTTTTA
>JBJFEV010000083.1:3786-7185 GCA_051891155.1 Bacilli bacterium | reverse complement strand
AACTATTTTTGATATTATTTGCAAGATATTTTTTTATTTTTTTTCATTATTTAGTATTTTTGTTCTTTGAAGTGATAATTTTTTTATCAATATTATTTTTTTTATTTTTTCTATATTTGTTATCAACAAAAGATATTGAAAGTCTTTTGAGCGATTTTCCCCTATTTTATTTGCTTTTCTTTCTTTTTATTTCAAAAAAAGATTTTTTTTTAAATTTATTATTATATAATAATAAAAGAAAAGATATTTTTTATAGGAGGATTCAATTATGTTTTTTGTAGACGAAACAGTACCAACATGGGTTCCTGATGTGATCAGAGAAGCGATAGAAAAATTAGCTTCCGCTATCGGACTAACACCATTTATTACTTTTTGGCTTTGCATCGGAGGAATTGCATTAATATTAATTATTATCATTATTGTAATTTGTGTAATTAAGAAGAAGAAAGAAAATAAACGTTTCTTGAAAGAAAAAGAATATCAAGATCGTCGTATCGCTGCTCGTGAAGCAGAAAAGAAAGAACAAGAAGAAAGATTTGCAGCAAACCCAGATCCTTTCGCAGAACCTTCTACATCTACTAATAATTATGTTGATGATGAAGATGAATATGAATTAGCAACTGAAGATGATGTTGCAAATAAGAAAGCAAACGATGAAGATGATAGCCTTGAGTTATTCGATGAAGATGTTGAAGAAATTAATCAACAATATATAGAAGAAAAAGATACCGCTGCTTTATTAGAAGATGGTGACTTCGAGGAAGAAAATATTGAAGAACCTGAAGAAGAATCCATCCCTGAAGAATCAGTTAAAGAAGATGCAGAACTTCAAGAAACTAAAGAAGATGATATTCCTGAAGAAGAAATAGTAGAACCAATTGAAGAGCAACCTATTGTTGAAGAACCTGAGGAACCAGTTGAAGAAGATATTGCAATTGAACAAGAAGTTCCTGAAGTTGAAGAAGCTCCTGCTCCTACTGAAGAAGTAAAAGCAGAACAAGCTGCTCCTAGTAAGAAAACGAAAAAAGCAAGTGGTAAATCAACTAAGAAATCTTCAAAAGCAAAAGCAGAACAACCAGTTGAAAATGAAGAACAACCACTTCAAGAAGAAGTAAAAGAAGAGCTTAAGGAAGCAGTTCAAGAAGAACCTAAGGAAGCAGTTCAAGAAGAAACAGTGGTAGTAGATACAATCGTTGCTGATGAAACAAAACAAGCTAAGAAAGCTAATAAGACAACAACCGCAAAAGGAAAATACATAATTACTTCTGAAAGTGAAAGAAATTTCCGTTATATATTAAAAGCTTCTAATGGTGAACCATTAATTACTTCAGAAATTTATGTTTCCGAAGAATCTGCTAGAAAAGGTATTGATACAATTAAGAGAAATGTCAATACAGCAAAGATTGAGATTGTTGAAGATAAACATGGTTTATTCTCATTTAGAGTTATTACAAAACAAGGATCAAGAACACTTGCAACATCAGCTAACTACAAAACAAAAGCAAGAGCTGTATCTGCTTCTGAATCATTTAAGAGATTCGCTGCTTCTGAAACAATTATTGTAGATGCATCACAAGTAACACATGAACAAGCTGAATTATATGATGTTGAAATCAAAACAGAAGCTAGAGGAAAATTTAATATTGTTGAAGTAACTCCTAATTCAGAATATATGTATCAATTATTAGCATCTAATGGAAGAGTTATCGCTTCTTCTCAAATTTACAAATCTAGATTATCTTGTAAACAAGCATGCGATAAATTAAGAGAAGTTGCATACAAAGGTGATTTCTATATCTATAAAGATAAGAATGAAAAGTATCAATTTAAACTATACAATAAACAACATAGACTTGTTCTAGCAGGTGAAGTTTACGATTCAAAAGAAAGAGTAATTTCTGTTATTAACTCAATTAAGAGATTCGCAGAAAAAGCACAAATTACTGATAATCAAACTGTAACTGAATAATTACTTGATGATTAAGATGTGACTATGAAGTCACATCTTTTTTCATGCAAATATTTAAATGATATCAGTTCATAAAGGCCCTTTAAGGAGCCTTTTTTCAATAATTAAGAAAAAACCATGCACAATAAAAAAAGAACGATCAGAGGGTTTCTAATCGTTCTATATGAATCATCAATATTCTATTATTTCTTTCTTAAAGAAGATTGGATATCATTTACTGATAATCTTGCAGTCATAACTGCATCTCCTTCAATTCTCTTTGAATATTTATTAATGAATGCCACTTGGCTTAGTTCATTGATATTTTTACAAGATAAGTGAATCTTTGCGTTCTTAGTAAATGATGAATAGAATGAAAGTAATGAAATTTGAGTTGGAGAATGATCTACGTAATAATCACCATCTATTCTTAAATAATAGACAGGAAGTTCAAATAATAATGATACTCTAGCATCTTCCACATTATCTAACATCATTCTGAGATTTGTTTTATTTAATAGATCATAAAGTCTAGCTACTTGTTCTTCATCGCAATCTTTAACTTTAATTGCATCAATAATTAAGATAATATTGGATGGGCAACGTGCAAGAAGTTCAACTAATTCATCGATTTTTTCTTGTGAAGATAAGTATTTAGTAGAAAGATTGACAGCAAATTTAATGTCGACTTTCTTTTTAGCTTCTTCAAGTGTTTTTTCAACCGCTAATTTGTTGATTTGGAAAATTAATTCGCTTTCTTCCGCAACTGGAGCATATACTTCTTCCATGATTCTAGTATTTTCATCAATTTCAACGCATTGGTGAAGTTGGATATATACCACATTATTATCGAAGTCAGTAGCAGGAGTAAATAAATAAGTGAATCCTTCATTAATACCTTTATTTAATAATTCAACAATTCTTTCTTTATCTTCTGTAACTAAAGCTTCTTTCTTTAATTTGTTCTTTGGAAGAGTAGGCATTTGTGCTTTTGGTTGTTTGTTTAAAGTAAATACCTTTGTTTCTTTTCTAGATTCTGGACGAACCATTTGTCTATATGGAGGACGAACTACTTTCTTTGGTTCTTCAACTTCTGCTTCTTTTGGTTGTTTAGCTGTCTCTTCAGCAGGAGCAGCTTCTTCTTTAGCTTCTTCTTTTACTTCTTCAGTAGGAGCAGCTTCTTCTTTAGCTTCTTCCTTAACTTCTTCAGTAGGAGCAGCTTCTTCTTTAGCTTCTTCTTTTACTTCTTCAGTAGGAGCAGCTTCTTCTTTAGCTTCTTCCTTAACTTCTTCAGTAGGAGCAGCTTCTTCTTTAGCTTCTTCTTTTACCTCTTCAGCAGGAGCAGCTTCTTTAGCTTCTTCTTTTACTTCTTCAGTAGGTGCAGCCTCTTCTTTAACTTCTTCTTTAACTTCTTCAGTAGGAGTAGCTTCTTCTTTAGCTTCCTCTTTTAC